>NZ_AJFC01000277.1:0-6988 GCF_000256505.1 Rhodococcus sp. P14
TGGGCTTCGGGGCCGGCGTGGGCTTCGGAGCCACCGCCTCGGGCGTCGCGGCCGGTTCGGGCTTCGCCTTTGCCGGTGACGCCGGCTTCGGTGTGGCGGCGTCGGTCTTCGGTGCTTCGGTCTTCGGTGCGTCGGTCTTCGGGGCGGCGGCTTCGGGCGTCGCGGCCGGCTGGGGCGTCGTCTTCGGTGCGGCCGCCGGCTTCGGGGCGGGCGCTTCGGTCTTCGGCGCTTCGGTCTTCGGGGCGACGGCCTCGGGCGCTGCGACCGACACGGGCGGAACCGACTCGATCCGCGGCGGCTCCGGAGCGACGGGCGGGTGATCCCCGAGCCGGCTGCGGTAGAACACCACTCCACCCGCGGCGACGACGCCGAGCGCGCCGACCGTCACCAGGAGCCTGCGGCCCCGGCCCCGGGAACCGGACTCGATCGTCGCTGCGGCCTGTGCGCGGCGGCACTCCCGGTTTCCAGCCATGTTCCGGGCGACGTCGAGACCCTTCCGGGCGACGAACAGTCCGGTGACAAGCGGCCCCCGCGCCAGGGCCGTCGCGCCTTGACCTGCCAGCTTCAGGTAGCCGCCGGCCCCCTTGGATTCCTTCGGGGGGCACACGAGTTCGCTTCCGGTGCCGGACCCGCTCTTGGTTCTGGACTCGCTCACACTCGTCATGTACCCACTTTTGCACAGCGAAACCTCACTCCTGGGGTATGAGAGACGGACCGCTCCGGTGTCGCGGACCCGGATGGCACGATGGAGGAGTGACTTCACCTCAAAAGACTGCAACCGCGACTCTGCACACCAACCGCGGCGACATCGTGATCGAGCTCTTCGGCAACCATGCCCCGAAGACCGTCGAGAACTTCGTCGGCCTCGCGAACGGCACCAAGGAGTACAAGACCGAGAACGCCAAGGGCGAGACCAGCGGCCCGTTCTACGACGGTGCGGTCTTCCACCGCGTCATCGACGGCTTCATGATCCAGGGCGGCGACCCGACCGGCACCGGCCGCGGCGGCCCGGGTTACCAGTTCGGCGACGAGTTCCACCCCGAGCTGCAGTTCGACCGCGGCTACCTGCTCGCGATGGCCAACGCCGGACCGGGCACCAACGGTTCGCAGTTCTTCATCACCGTCGGACCGACCCCGCACCTGAACCGGCGCCACACGATCTTCGGTGAGGTCACCGACGACGCGTCGAGGAAGGTCGTCGACGCGATCGCCACGACGGCGACGGACCGTGCGGACCGCCCGGTCGAGCCGGTCGTCATCGACAGCATCACCATTTCCTGAGAGAGACCGAACATGACGAACCCCGGCTGGGGCCACGCGGCCGGCGGGGGCGGCCACCCGCCCCAGCCGCGGTGCGTCCGGCATCCCGATCGCCCGACCCTGCTCTCGTGCAGCCGATGCGGACGACCGGCCTGCCCCGAGTGCCTGCGGTCCGCCGCGGTGGGGCAGCAGTGCGTCGACTGCGTCGCGGCCGCTCAGCGTGACGTCCCGCAGGCCCGCACGGTCGCGGGCGCGCCCGTCCGGTCGCAGGCGAACACCCCGCTCGTGACGTACATCCTGATCGCGCTGAACACCGCAATCTTCGCGATCACCGCGGCCCAGTCCGGCAGCGTGATGAACAACGAGCGCTCGTCGAGCCTGTTCTTCGAGTGGGCGCTGTGGCCGCCGATGATCGCCGCTCGCGACGAGTACATCCGGGTGCTGGGCAGCGGATTCCTGCACTTCGGGGTGCTGCACCTCGCGGTCAACATGTTCGCGCTGTACGTGATCGGCCGGGACACCGAACTCGTCCTCGGCCGGCTCCGGTACCTGGCCGTCTACCTCGTGTCGATCCTCGGCGGATCCGCGGCAGTGATGCTGCTCGAGACCGGCGCCGTCACTGCCGGCGCCTCCGGCGCCGTGTTCGGCCTGCTGGGAGCGCAGGCGGTGATCCTGATGCGGCTGCGGCGCAGCCCCGCGCCGGTGCTGGCGATCGTCGTCCTCAACGTCGTCATCAGCATCACCATCCCCGGCATCTCCCTGTGGGGACACCTCGGCGGCCTGGCCGCGGGTGCGGCGGCGACGGCGGCACTGTTGTTCGCCCCGCGCGCACTGGGCGCGGGCGACGACCGCGCCCGCTTCGTCCGGACGGGATGGCTCGCGCTGGGGGGCGTCACGGTGGTCACCGTGCTGGTCCTCGCCCTGGCCGTCCTGCGCCTGCGGGCTCAGCTCGGCGTCTGATCCGGCGCCAGTCCCCGCACCGCGAGTGCGTCGTACACCGTGCGGGGATCGGTACCCAGGTCCCAGCGCCCGAAGATGAGCAGTTGCTCGTCGCCCTGGGTGTCGCGCACGTCGATCTCCAGCATGGGGACCCGCCGGCCGAGCCGCGGATACGCGACGATCCGTACCCGCGTCAGGGCTGCGCGGGGCAGCTCGCGTCGTCCCGTCAGGCGGGTGACGGCCAGTCCGGCGCCTTCGGGAAGCACCTCGAGCCGCGGGCGCTGCCGGGCCGCGAGTGCCGCGACGACGAGTGCGACCGCGGCCGCGAGCCCGACGAGGGTGCGGCCGGCAGGATCGGGAGTCGTCGCCGCGGCCACCGCGAGCACGACGCCGCCCACCGCCAGCGCGACGATCGCGAGCGGGGGCGTGGACCAGCGCAGGGGTTGTTCACCGGACACGGGGAGCTTTCCCCAGTTCGTCCACAGGTTTGTCCACAGGTGGGGATGAACTACACTCCTGTAACCTCACCGCCACCTCATGGTCATGATCAGGCCGACGATCATGAACCCGAAACCGATGAGGAAGTTGTACGCGCCGAGGTCGTTCATCCACGAGATCTGCTCGGCCGCGAGGTAGTAGACCACCAGCCAGGCCAGGCCGATCAGCATGAAGCCGAGCATCACCGCGACGTACCAGGTGCTCGACGGTCCCGCCTTCACCTTCACGGGGGTGCGGCTCACCGGGTTGATCGTGTAGTCGGTCTTCTTCCGGACCTTCGACTTGGGCATGACGTCCTCGTTCGTGCGGTACCGCGCGGGGCGGACAGGTAGGTTGGGCAGCTACCTGGCGTGTACTACCAGTGCGTGTACTACCAGTGTGAGTACACGCTAACGCAGAATCCGGAACGGAGGGTCCACGTGTCGGACGGCCGGGCCCGCGCGCTCGGGTGGACTGCCGCCGCGCTGGCCGTGTGCCTGCTCGCCGGTTTGCTGCTCGGCACCACCCGCGGGGTCTCCGACGGCGAGGAACTGCGCGTGAGCGACTCCGCGCGGCTGTCCGACCTCGTGCGGGCAGCGCAGGCCAAGTCGGACGAGCTCGCCGCCACCCGCGACGACCTCGCGGGACGCGTCACCGAGTTGCAGGCGCAGGCCGCGGCCACCGACGACGACGTCGCCGCGGTGCTCGCCGACACCGTCGCTCTCGAGGATCCGGCCGGCCTGACCGCACGGCGTGGCCCCGGGGTCACCGTGAGCCTCACCGATGCGCCGCGCGGCGCCGACGGCAGGTATCCGACGGATGCGTCGCCCGACGATCTCGTGGTGCACCAGCAGGACGTGCAGAGCGTGCTCAACGCGATGTGGGCCGGCGGGGCCGAGGCGATCGCGATGCAGGATCAGCGGCTCGTGGCGACGTCGGCACCGCGCTGCATCGGCAACACCCTGTTGCTGCACGGCCGTACCTACTCTCCGCCGTACGTGATCACCGCGCTGGGCGACCCGGCGCGACTCGAGGCCGCCCTGGCGGCCGAGCCGGGCATCCGCGTGTACAAGCAGTACGCGGCGCGCTACGGGCTGGGCTACACGCAGCAGTCGTCGGAGTCGTTGTCGGTACCGGCCTACACGGGCGGAGCAACGCTGCGTTGACGGGTCGGTACCCTTTCCGCATGCGCATCCTCGTCGTCGACAACTACGACAGCTTCGTCTTCAATCTCGTGCAGTACCTGGGGCAGCTCGGGACGCGGGCCGAAGTCTGGCGCAACGACGACGAGCGACTCACCGGTGCCGCGGACCGGATCGCGGCCGAGTTCGACGGCATCCTCCTGAGCCCCGGGCCGGGCACGCCGCAGCGCGCCGGTGCGAGCATGGACCTCGTGCGGGCCTGCGCCGACGCGGGCACGCCGCTGCTCGGGGTCTGCCTCGGCCATCAGGCGATCGGTGCCGCCTTCGGTGCGACCGTGGACCGGGCCCCCGAGCTGCTGCACGGCAAGACCAGCTCGGTCTGGCACGACGGCACCGGTGTGCTGGCCGGCCTGCCGGATCCGTTCACCGCGACGCGCTACCACTCGCTCACGGTGCTGCCCAACACGCTGCCGGACGAGCTCGTCCCCACCGGATTCACCGAGAGCGGCATCGTCATGGCCCTCCGGCATCGCGAGCTGCCCATCCACGGCGTCCAGTTCCACCCGGAATCGGTCCTCACGCAGGGCGGCCACCGGATGCTCGCGAACTGGCTCGGCGTGTGCGGCGAGGCGCCGGACGAACAGCTGGTCGCCCGTCTCGAGGCGGAAGTGGCTCAGGCGCTCGCCGGGGGCGTCGCCTGAGCCGTCCGCACGGCACCCGAGCCGCAGCTCAGCGGATACCCAGCACGCCCACACCCACGGTGAGGGTCTCCGACTTGGAGATCTCCGACCCCGGCGGCTGCTGCTGGGCGATGACCTTACCCACCAGCTCCGGGTCGAGGGTGGCCTCGCGGTTCTGCACGAGCTGGGCCGGCGAGCCCGTCCAGCCGGCCGCCCGCAGTTCCGCCAGTGCCTCGGACACCGTCCTGTTCGTCAACGCGGGCATCTCGATGCGGTTGCCGTTGGACACCTGGATGGTGACCGTGTCGCCCTCCGTCGCGCTGGTGCCGCCCGCCGGGCTGCTCGACACCACCGTCCCGGCCGGCTGGCTCGAGTCGATCTCGTCGACCACGACGGTGAAACCGGCGGCCTCGATGTTGTCGCGCGCCACCTCGGTGGCCTGACCCACGACGTTGGGCACGCGGATCTGCTCGGGTCCGCTGCCGAGCGTCACCCGCACCGCGCTGTCGCGGTCGGCGTCGGCTCCCGGAGCGGGGCTCTGGTCGACGACGGTGTCGCGTTCGGCCGACGACGACGGTGCGCGGGCCACGTTCGGATCGAGGCGCAGTCCGGCGTCGGTCAGGGCCTGCAGCGCCTCCTGCTGGTTCATGCCCGCCAGCCGCGGGATCTGCACCTGTTCGGGGCCGCTCGAGACCTCGAGGGTGACGGTGCTGCCCTCCTCGGCCTGGACTCCGGCGACCGGCCGGGTGTTGACGACGTTCCCGGAGGCGACCACGGCGTCGGGTTTCATCTGCACCGAGACCTCGAACCCGGCATCCTGCAGCCTGCTCTCCGCGATCTCCGCGGCAAGGTTGCGCACGTCGGGGACGGGGATCTGCGCGGCGCTCGATCCCGGGCCCGACGTCCACAGGAACACCCCGACGATGCCGACGATCACGACCGCCGCCAGGCCCAGCAGGGTGTTGCGCAGGACCCGGGAGCGCTGAGGCGTCGCCACGGTCCCGCCGGCAGCGGCTCCGGCGGGACCGCGGTCCGCGCCGTTGCGGGGTGTCCCGGCACCGTCGACGGCCCCGAGGATGGTGGTGCGGTCCTCGTCGGTCATCACCATCGGTGCGCTGGGCTTCTGGCCGCTCAGCACGCGGATCAGGTCGCTGCGCATCTCGGCGGCACTCTGGTACCGGTTGGCGGGGTTCTTCGCCATCGCCTTGAGGATCACCGAGTCCAGCTCCGGCGGGACGGCGGAGTTCACCGACGACGGCAGCGGCGGGTCCTCGCGGACGTGCTGGTACGCGACGGCCACGGGGGAATCACCCTGGAACGGCGGCTTGCCGGTGAGGATCTCGAACAGGACGCAGCCGACCGAGTACACGTCGGAACGGGCGTCCACCTGCTCGCCGCGGGCCTGTTCCGGCGACAGGTACTGGGCGGTGCCGATCACCGCGGCGGTCTGCGTCATCGGGCTCGCGGCGTCGGAGATGGCCCGGGCGATGCCGAAGTCCATCACCTTCACCGCGCCGGAACGGGTGATCATGACGTTGGCGGGTTTGACGTCGCGGTGGACGATCATGTTGCGGTGGCTGAAGTCGAGGGCGGCGCACACGTCCGCCACGACCTCCATGGCCCGCTTCGGGGTCATCGGCCCCTGGGAGCGCACGATGTCGCGCAGCGTGTCGCCCTCGACGAACTCCATGACGATGTACGGCAGCGGGCCGGACTCGGTCTCCGCCTCACCGGTGTCGTACACGGCGACGATCGCCGGATGGTTCAACGCCGCGGCGTTCTGGGCTTCGCGGCGGAACCGGAGATAGAACGTGGGGTCGCGGGCGAGATCGGCGCGCAGCACCTTGATCGCCACGTCGCGGTCGAGCCGCAGATCCCGGGCCAGGTGTACCTCCGACATGCCACCGAAGCCGAGGATCTCACCCAATTCGTAGCGGGAAGAGAGCTTGCGGGGTGTGGTCATGACTGTCCTCGGGTGACTGGCTCGAGCGGGGTGAACGGGTTGTCGATGGCTCCGGGTTCGAGACCGCCGTCACCGTCGTCCGGCAGGGAGACGGTGGTCGTGGTCGTCTCGGCCGTCGTCGTGGTGGCGGCCGTCGTCGTGGTGGCGGCCGTGGTGGTGGGCGCCGTGGTGGTGGTCGGCGCCTCCGTCGTCGTCGGCGGCGGGGTGGTCGTCGTCGGCTCGGGGGTGGTCGTGGGTGCCTGCGTCGTGGTCGGGGGCGCCGTCGTCGTCGGCTCCACCGTCGTGGTGGTGGTCCGCGGCGGCCGCGTGGTCGTCGTCGTGGCACGGGTGGTGGTCGTCGGTGCCTGCGTGGTCGTGGACCGTGCGGGGCCCGCGTCCCCGGAATTGTCGCCGCCCAGCAGCACCAGCGCCAGCGCAACGAGTGCGAGCGCCACGGCCGCCCCGGCCGCCCAGGCGATGGCCTTCGGGCTCGGTGAGCGTTTGTCGCCGGACGGGGCGGGGCCGGGGGGGGGCTGGGGCCCCCCGGT
>NZ_AJFC01000278.1:0-19690 GCF_000256505.1 Rhodococcus sp. P14
TCGGACCGAGCGCGCGGGTCGCAGCCGGGGACGTCGTGCCCGGCACCCCCGGCGGCAGGATCCGCGTGGCACCGGTGACCGGCGGCACGTTGCCCGGCGGCGGCACCGATCGCCCGGAGCGCACCGCGGCGACGGCGTCGGCGAACTCGCCGCCGCTCGTGTACCGGTGCGCGGGGTCCTTCGTCATGGCGATCTCGATGAGCTCACGCACCCCCGCCGGCAGGTCGGTGGGCAGCGGAGCGGGGGTCTCCTGCACGTGCTTCATCGCGACGGTGACGACGCTGTCGCCGAGGAACGGCCGCCGGCCGGCGAGGGCCTCGTATCCGACGACGCCGAGCGAATACACGTCGCTTGCCGACGTCGCCTCCTGGCCGAGGGCCTGCTCGGGGGCGATGTACTGGGCGGTGCCCATGACCATCCCGGTGCGCGTCACCGGTGACGCGTCGACGGCCTTGGCGATGCCGAAGTCGGTGATCTTGACCTGGCCGGTGGGGGTGATGAGGATGTTCCCGGGCTTGACGTCGCGGTGCACGACTCCGGCGTCGTGCGCCGCCTGCAGCGCCCGGCCGGTCTGTTCGAGCATGTCCAGGGTGTGCGGCAGCGACAGGCGGCCCACCCGGGCGAGCACGGCATTGAGGGGTTCGCCGTGCACCAGTTCCATCACCAGGTACGCAATGGACTGTCCCTCGGCGTCGGTGGTCTCGCCGTAGTCGAACACGCCCGCGATGCCGGGGTGGTTGAGCTGAGCGGTGGTGCGCGCCTCGAACCGGAATCGGGTCAGGAAGTCCGCGTCGCCGGAGAGTTCGGCCTTGAGGACCTTCACCGCCACCCGGCGGTCGAGGCGGGTGTCGAGCCCTTCCCACACCTGTCCCATGCCACCGGTGGCGATGAGCCGTTGCAGCCGGTAACGGTCGGCGATCATGGCGCCGCTGTGCAAAGCCATAATCAGCCTCTCTGCATTCCCGCCGCGATCACGGCACGTCCGATCGGCGCGGCAACCGAGCCTCCCGTGGCGGCGAGAGCGCGATCGCCGCCGTCCTCCACGATGACCGCCACGGCAACAGTGGGCTGCTGGGCAGGCGCAAAGGCGATATACCACGTGTGCGGGGGAGTGTTACGGGGATCGTCGCCGTGCTCGGCGGTGCCGGTCTTCGACGCGATCTGGACCCCCGGAATCTTGCCCTCGCCGCCGGAGAAGTTCTCGGATCCGATCATCAGGTCGGTCAGGGTGGCCGCGACCTGCGGTGACATGGCCTGCCCGGCCGAGACCGGTGAGGTCTCCGCCAGCACCGACAGGTCCGGCGACTGCAGCTGGGACACCAGGTGCGGCTGCATCCGGACGCCGCCGTTGGCGATGGTGGCGGCGATCACGGCGTTCTGCAGCGGGGTGAGTGCGACGTCACGCTGGCCGATGCTGGACTGGCCCAGCGCGGCGCCGTCGGGGATCGGCCCGATCGTGCTCGCCGCGACGGGGACGGGGATCTCCACGGACTCCCCGACACCGAGAGCCTCCGCCTGCTCGGCGAGGGCCTCCTTGCCGGTCTCGATGCCCATCTCGACGAAGGCGGTGTTGCAGGAGCGGGCGAAGGCTTCGCGCAGGGAGGCCGTGGGGCCGCCACCGCACGTCGCGCCGCCGTAGTTCTCCAGGGTGGTCGCGGTGTCGGGCAGCGTGATGTTGGGCGCGGCGGTGAACTGGTCGTCGGGGGTGGTGCCCGCAGCGAGGGCCGCGGCGGTCACCACGACCTTGAAGGTCGAGCCCGGCGGGTAGGTCTGCGAGATGGCGCGATTGAGCATCGGTTTGTCGGGGTCGGCGTTGAGTTCCTCCCACGCCTGCGAGGTGGCGGCGCCGTCGTGGCCGGAGAGCCGGTTGGGGTCGTAGCTCGGGGTGCTCACCATCGCCAGGATGCGACCGGTGCTGGGCTCGATGGCGACGACCGAGCCGGTGTAGCCCTTGGCGGTGAGTTCGTCGTACGCCACCTGCTGCATGACCGGGTCGATGGTGGTGACCACGTTGCCGCCGCGAGGATCCCGTCCGGAGACCAGATCGAAGAAGCGCCGGCCGAACAGCCGGTTGTCGGACCCGTTGAGCACCTCGTCCTCGGTGCGCTCGAGCCCGGTGCTGCCGTACTGCATCGAGTAGAACCCGGTCACCGGTGCGTAGGCGAGCGGACTCATCGGCTGCTCGGGGGCGGCCGGGTACGTGCGCAGGTACTTGTAGCGGCTGTCGGTGGGGACCGACACCGCCAGGACCTGTCCGCTCGCGGAGATCTGGCCGCGCTGACGCGAGTACTCGTCGATGAGCACCCGCGAGTTGCGCGGGTCGGTGCGCAGGTCGTCGGCTTTGATGACCTGGACGTAGGTGGCGTTGGCAAGCAGCGCGACGACCATGAACATCACCGCCATCGCGACTTTGCGGAGCGGTGTGTTCATCCGCGCCCCAGCATTTCCGTCGGCGCGTCCGCGATCGGTGGCGGTGCCTTCTTGCGTGGGGCGGCGGGCTCGCGGGCCGCGTTGGAGATCTTCACCAGCAGCGCCAACAGGAGGTAGTTCGCCAGCAGCGACGAGCCGCCGTAGGACATGAACGGTGTGGTGAGACCGGTGAGCGGGATCAGCTTGGTGACGCCGCCGACGACGACGAACAACTGGATCGCGATGGTGAACGACAGTCCGGCGGCCAGCAGCTTGCCGAAGCTGTCGCGGACGGCGAGCGCGGTGCGCAATCCCCGCGTGATGAGGATCAGGAAGAGGACGAGAATGGCGCTGAGGCCGATGAGCCCGAGTTCCTCACCGATCGTGGCGACGATGAAGTCGGTCTTGGCGAACGGCACCTGCGCGGGACGTCCGCTGCCGAGCCCGGTGCCGGCGACGCCCCCGGTGGCGAGACCGAACAACGACTGCGAGATCTGGTAGCCGGTGTTGTTGTAGTCGGCCAGCGGGTCGAGCCAGGTCTCCACGCGCACCCGCACGTGCCCGAACATCTGGTACGCGAAGTAGAAGCCGACGACGAGCAGGGCGCCCCCGATGAGCAGCCAGCCCACCCGTTCGGTCGCGATGTACAGCATCACCAGCACCGTGCCGAACAGCAGCAGCGACGTGCCGAGGTCCTTCTCGAACACCATGACGCCGATCGAGAGGATCCACGCCGCGAGGATCGGGCCCAGGTCGCGGGCGCGGGGGAAGTCCATGCCGAGCACGTGTTTGCCGGCGGTGGTGAACAGGTCGCGCTTGGCCACCAGCACGGACGCGAAGAAGATGATGAGCAGGATCTTGGCGAACTCGCCGGGCTGGATGCTGAATCCGGGCAGCTTGATCCAGATCTTGGCGCCGTTGACCTCGGAGAAGCGGGACGGCAGCAGGGCCGGGACGGCGAGCGCGACGAGACCGATCAGGCCCAGGGTGTAGCTGAACCGGGCGAGGAGCCGGTAGTCGTGCAGCAGCGCCAGCACCGCGACGAAGCCGGCGATGGCGAGCGCCGTCCACAGCACCTGCTGGTTGGCGTCGGGGGAGGGGATCGGCTGACCGAGGTAGCGCGCGTTCTCCTCGTCGGCGAGGTCGAGTCGGTGGATCAGGACCAGTCCCAGGCCGTTGAGCAGCGCGACGATCGGCAGCAGCAGCGGGTCGGCGTAGGGCGCGAACCGGCGCACCGCCAGGTGCGCGGCGAGGAACAGCACCGCGTACGTCAGCCCGTACTTGGCCAGGTCCATGGTCAGGGTCTGTTCCTGGCTGGCTTCGACCAGCATCAGCGACACCGTGGTGATCGCGATGGCGGCGACGATGAGCAGCAGCTCCGTGTTCCGCCGCGTGGACACGGCGGGAGCCGGGGCGAAGCCTCCGGGGGGACTGGGGAAGGAGGCTCCGGGTGCGTGGGACACCGACATCAGGCGCCCACCCGGCAGTTCTGGCCCGGCACCTGCGGGACCGTCGGCTCGGGCGCCGGGGCCGGGGCGGTTGTCTCGGCGGGGGGTGCGGGTTCCGACGCGGGAGCGGCCGTCGGGGCCGGCGCGGGAGCCGGTGGGGGCGCCGGCGCCGGTGCGGGCTCGGGAGCCGGCTGTTCCTCGACGCACACCGGGAGCAGGTCGTTCTCCGCGAGCCGGTTCATCTGCGTGCGCGCGTCGTCGAGAGACCCCGACGGCAGGCCCGCCCGCACCTGTTCGCGGGCCGCCGGCTGCAGATCGTCGACCAGCATGACGCGGCAGTCCGCCTCCTGCGGGGAGGTCAGGGTCAAGGTTCCGTCGTCCGCGAGACAGCCGACGAGGGACTGTTCCTGCAGGGAGTAGCCGAGGACGCTGCCGGGCACGCCGCGCAGCACCGTGACGCGGCCGTCGTCGTCGCCGACGTAGTAGTAGCTGCGGATCATCGTCCGGCCCACGGCCGCACCCGCGACGAGCAGCCCGAGCACCACGATCGAGACGAGCGGCCACCACATCCGGCTGCGTCTGCGCGCGGGCTCGGGATCCTTCTGCGCGACGACACGCTTGGGCGTGGCGCGCGGCGGACGCATCGCGGCGGCGCGGCCCGCGGCGGTGTTCGGCGGCGGGGTGTCCTCGTCGTCCCCCGACGCGGCGCCGGCGACGATCGGATGGCTCTGGCCGTAGTCGAGATCGATGACGTCGGCGACGACGACGGTGACGTTGTCGGGGCCGCCGCTGCGCAGGGCGAGTTCGATGAGCCGATCGGCGCACTCGTCGTGCGTGCCTTCGCTCATGGTGTCGGCGATGGTCTCGTCGCTGACGACGTCGGACAGGCCGTCGGAGCAGATGAGGTAGCGGTCGCCGGCGCGTGCCTCGCGCACGGTGAGGGTCGGTTCGACCTCGCTGCCGGTGAGGGCACGCATGATGAGCGAGCGCTGTGGGTGGCTGTGCGCCTGCTCGGGCGTGATGCGCCCCTCGTCGACGAGGGACTGCACGAAGGTGTCGTCGCGGGTGATCTGGGTCAGCTGGCCGTCGCGCAGCAGGTAGGCGCGCGAATCGCCGATGTGGGCGAGGCCGAGTTTGCTGCCGGCGAAGAGGATGGCGGTGAGCGTGGTGCCCATGCCGTCGAGTTCGGGTTCCTCCTCGACCTGATCCGCGATGGCGGCGTTGCCCTCGCGCACGGCGGCGGCGAGCTTGCCGAGCAGGTCCCCGCCGGGTTCGTCGTCGTCGAGGTGGGCGAGCGCCGCGATCATCAGCTGCGAGGCGACTTCTCCGGCGGCGTGACCGCCCATGCCGTCGGCGAGGGCGAGCAGGCGGGCCCCCGCGTACACGGAATCTTCGTTGTTGGAACGAACCAGGCCACGGTCGCTCCGGGCGGCGTATCGCAGTACAAGGGTCACGGGCGGAGCTCGATCACGGTCTTCCCGACCCGGACAGGAGTGCCCAGGGGTACGCGGACGGCGGTGGTGACCTTGGCGCGGTCCAGATACGTGCCGTTGGTCGAGCCCAGATCCTCGACGTACCAGTCCGACCCGCGGGGCGACAGGCGGGCGTGCCGGGTGGAGGCGTAGTCGTCGGTGAGGACGAGGGTCGAGTCGTCGGCCCGGCCGATCAGGACCGGTTGGGAACCGAGCGTGATGCGGGTGCCTGCGAGCGCGCCCTGGGTCACCACCAGGTACTTCGCCGACTTGCCCCGGCCCAGCGACGGCAGCACCGACTGGTTGCGCGGCGAGTAGCGCGGGACCGGACGTGCGGCACCGGCGTAGATGTCCGACCGCAGCGTGCGCAGGATCGCCCAGATGAACAACCACAGCAGGAGCAGGAACCCCGCCCGGGTCAGCTGCAGAATCAGCCCCTGCACGGCTCGCCCTCCTTCTGCGTATCGGCCCGGTGCGGTGTCGTCCGGTGCGCTGCGGTCACCCACAATACGGACCCCGGGCGACGAGACGCATCGTCCGGCGCGTTGCCGACGCGTCGGATGGGTCTCGGGCCGGTTCCGATCGGGTCTCGGTCCTCGGCGCTCAGAGAATGCGCACCAGGATCTCCGAGTGACCCGCCCGGATCACGTCGCCGTCGGCGAGCTGCCAGTCCTGCACGGATGCACCGTTGACGGTGGTGCCGTTGGTCGAGCCGAGATCCGAGAGCATGGCCACCTGCCCGTCCCAGCGGATGTCGATGTGGCGGCGGGAGACGCCGGTGTCCGGCAGCCGGAACTGGGCGTCCTGCCCACGTCCGACGATGTTGCTGCCCTCCCGGAGCTGGTAGTAGCGTCCGCTGCCGTCCTCGAGCTGGAGCGTCGCGGTCAGCACCCGGCCGGCCTGCGGGGGCTGGTACGCGCCGGCACCGTAGCCCTGGTCTGCGTACCCCTGCTCGGGGTAGCCCTGCTGGCCGTAACCCGGATCCGCATACCCCTGGTCGGGGTAGCCCTGTCCGGCATAGCCCTGCTGGCCGTACCCCTGATCCGGGTAGCCCTGGTCGTAACCACCGGGCTGGGCGTATCCGCCCTGGTAGCGGTCGTCGCCGTAGGCCTGCTGGGACGGGTACTGCGGGGAGTAGTCGCGCCCGTAGTCCTGGCTGTACGCCTGTCCGGAGTAGCCGCCGTAACCTCGGTCTTCGCCGTAGCCCCGCTCCTCGTGCCCGCCGGGCGCGCCGTAGCCCTGCTGGTCGTATCCGCCGGCGTCGTAGCCGCCCTGCTCACCGCCGTACGGTGCCTGCGCGGAGGGATACGCCCCGCCGTTCCGCTGGCCCTGCTGGTAGCGCTGATCCTGGCCTACGTGCGCGTGACCGTTCCGCGCGTACTGCGGCTCGGCGCTCTCGGCGGGGTCACGGCTTGGGTCGTAGCCTGGGTTCTGCGTCATCGAGCCAACTCCTGGGTCGGGGGTCACGGTTGAACGGTGGTGCGGTGTCCGTGAGGCCGGGGCGCGCCCGACGTCGGGGTCGACCGACCCGTGCGTGCGGAACTGCCCGGTGTGCAGCGCCGCCGACGACTCGAATCCGACCTGGATCTGACCGTAGGTCTGCCACCCCTGCTCGCGGATGAAGTCCTCAAGGTGACGCGCGAACGCCTTCACCGTCAAGTCCCGATCCGCGGCGAGGGCTTCGTGATCGGATTCGCTGATCGTGATCACGTACCGGTTGGGAGCCAGCGTGTGGCCCCGGTCGAGCTGCTGGACGCCGTCCGTGGCCTCGCGTTGGAGCGCGGCCTCCACTTCCTGCGGAACGACGCCGCCACCGAAGACGCGCGCGAACACGTCGCTGACGGCAGCCTGCAGCTTGCGTTCGAATCGCTGCGCGATACCCACGGCGACCCCCTTTCCGGTCTGCGTGTCGCAATGCAGAGCTCGCTTCTGCATGGTATCGACTTTTCGTCCGATCCGGCCCGGTGGAGGGGGCGCCCCCGCCGCCGCGGTCCGGCGCATCGCCCGGAAAGGGCCTCTGCGCAGGCGAATCGTTGTTCGCCGAGGGGGTGTGTTACTGTTTTCCAGTCGCTCGGGCGAGTGGCGGAATGGCAGACGCGCTGGCTTCAGGTGCCAGTGTCCTTCGGGACGTGGGGGTTCAAGTCCCCCTTCGCCCACCACATCGGGCCCCCGATCCTTGCGGATCGGGGGCCCGAGTCGTTCTCCGGTCGCTCGGTGCGTTCGGTTCAGGAGCCGGCCGTCGCGAAGCGCGTCCGCAGGTTCGCAATCATGCAGTGCAGCTCCCGCTGGGTCTCGCGCAACTTCCGGACCTCCGCCTCGTACCGCTGTGCTGCGGCGACGGAGCCGCTGCCGCGTTCGATCCGCGCGCAGGTCTCGGCGGTGGCGAGTGCCGCGGTGACGCTGTCGTTCTCGCGATGGAGGATGCCGAGGAACACCTGTCCCTGGTGGACGTCGGCGACGGTGTGCTCGTCGGCGGTGGCCGCGAGATCCGTGAGGCTCGTCGCGCCGTGGGGCGAGGACGGGGTTGTCGTGCGATGTGCAGTGCGGGTCGTGCTCATGGCGAGCAGTCTGGCATCCCCGGACGGATTACATGCAGGATGCATGGTCTGTTGTGCCCGATTCGGGACGTTTTCCCAGTCTGTTGAGTGTTCAACAAGTCGCCACGTGACGGACGTCTCTGCGCAACCGCTTCGGGCGATGGTTCCCGCTGGGGAACAGGGTCAAACCCGCTGTGACTCACTTCACGGAACTTTTGTTTCCGTACCCTAACAACTGCCTGTTACCCTTTCGATACCGCTGACCGCAGCTGATTTACTCGCTGCGGTCAGTTGTTATTTGTGGGGTTGTCACGTTCCCGTGGGACGGGGATGTCGACTGACCCGCGAGACGCCCCGCAGCCTGCCGTGAGCCGAGCGGGAGGATCTCGCGGCGTCGGCCGAGTGGGTTCGACGACAACCTCCCGCTGGACGCGGAATCCGCCCGCTCACCGCCGTTGTGGACAACCCCGAAGTTGTCCACAGCCCGGCAGGTTTCGCCCGCGCTCAGATTCCGGTGGTCCCCCGCGGGTACGCCGCTGTGACGTCCGTCAGCACGTTCACCAGGTACGGCACCCCGGACGCGAACGCCCGGTCCAGGGCCGGGCCGAGTTCCCGCGGATCCGTCACCAGCTCGCCGCCCGCCCCGAGCGCCGTCGCCACCAGGTCGTACCGCGTGCCCGGCGCCAGGTCGGCGGCCACGTCGTAGCCGTACAGCAGCTGCATCGGACCCTTCTCCAGTCCCCACGCCGAGTTGTTCCCCACCACGATCACCACGGGAAGTTCGTGCCGCACCAGGGTGTCGAGGTCCATCAGGGACAGCCCGGCCGCGCCGTCGCCGAGCAACAGCACCACCTGACTCGCCGGCCGTGCCACGCGCGCCGCGACGGCCGCGCCGAGCCCGGCGCCGAGGCATCCGTACGGCCCGGGATCGAGCCACTGGCCGGGCCGTCTCGGTTCGACGAACTTGCCCGCGAACGACACGAAGTCGCCGCCGTCGCCGATGATCACGGCGTCGTCGGCCAGTCGCGGCAGCAGTTCCCCGTAGATCCGGGCCGGGTGGATCGGGTCGGTGTCGGCGGCCAGGAGGGCGGCGTCGCGCTGGGCCGCGGCCGTCGCCTCCTCGCGCAGGCGTCGCACCCAGGTCTCCGTGTCCGGACGTGAGGGCAGCGCCGAGAGGATGCCGTCGAGGCAGGCCGTGAGATCGCCGGACACCGAGGCGGCGAGTTCGGCGTGTGCCGACACCTGCGCCGGTTCGTCGGCCACGTGCACCACCCGGGCCGCGGGTGCGCCGTCGCGTCCACCGAACCGGCCGTAGCCGAGGCGGAAGTCCAGCGGCGTGCCCACGACGATCGCCAGATCGCAGGTCCCTACCGCGGTGCCGCGAGCCTTGGTGACGAGCAGCGGGTGTCCACCGGGGACCACGCCGCGGCCCATGCCGTTGGTGATCACCGGGATCCCGACCTCGTCGACGAATCGCAGCGCCGCCTCCTCGGCGTGATCGGCCCACACGTCGGTGCCCAGCACGAGCAGCGGCCGCTGCGCCCCGGCGAGCAGGGTGGCGATCTCCGCCTGTGAGTCCGTGTCGGGCTCGAGCCGGACCGCGACCGGCGGCGACGGCAGCGGCAGCGTGGCACGTCCGAACAGTTCGTCCATCGGCACGTCCACGAATGCCGGCCCCCGGTGCGACGCGCGGGCCGCCCTGAACGCCTCGTCGACCAGCGGACCCACACGGTCCAGCGTCTTCGCCGTCTCGGACAGCTTGGTGACGGTGGACAGCAGCGGCGGCTGGTCGAGTTCCTGCAGGCTGCCCGTGCCCCAGCGGGCGTTGGGTGCGCGGCCGCCGAGCACGACCAGCGGTGACCCCGCGAAGTACGCCTGGGTGACGGCACTGACACCGTTCGTCACCCCGGGCCCGGCGGTGAGCACGGCCAGCCCGGGATGCCGGAGGAGCTTGCCCGTGGCCTCCGCGGCGAACACCGCCGTCTGCTCGTGCCGCACGTCGATCAGCCGCATGCGTGCCGCGCCCTTGACCGCGGCGTCGTACAGCGGGAACACGTGCGCGCCGGAGAGGGTGAACATCGTCTCGACACCGTGGGCGCGGGCCACCGCGGCGGCGTGGTCGCCGCCGTGCCCCTCGAGGTCCGGGCTCATGGCGCGAAGGGTACGGGTGCGGGCAGTGCCGTGGGGCGGGTTCGGTGAACTCTGCCCGAGCCGGCCGTCCGCACCGGACCGGGAGGATTCTCCGAAAAGTATTGTGTCACAAAGCGATATCGGAATGTCGGTGGACTGTCACGCCCGTTGCGGCGCGAGCCGCAGCACCGCGTCGCGCAGGGCTGTCCCGCGTTCGGCCGTCGCCACCCGGCTCGCCGCGTACGACGCCCGCACGAGGAGCCGGGTGGTCCGACGCCGCGCCCGGTCGTAGCGGCCGAGCGCTTCGGGCACCTCGAACCGGGCGAGCAGCCCCGCGAGGGTGGCCGCGTCGACGATCGCCTCGCAGGCGCCGCGGCCGAGGTTGGGCGTCATGGCGTGGGCGGCGTCGCCGAGCAGCGCGACGTTGCCGCGCACGTACGACGGCAACGGCGGGGACTGGTAGATCTCGTGGTGGAGCACGGTTGCGGGGTCGAGGCGGTCGAGTACGTCGCGCACGGCCGGATGCCAGTCGCCGAACCGGGCGACGAGGTCGTCGGCGCCGCCGGTGGTGCCGACGGGCGCGCGGACCGCGGCGAACCAGTTGACCAGGCCGCCCTCGCGGGGAGTGATCCCGAAGAGTGCGCCCGCGCCCCATGTTTCGGTCGCGGTGTCCACGGTGCCGTCGACCCAGCCGCGCCAGGCCGCGAGGCCTGCGTGGACGGGCCGGTGGCCCGGGCCGAAGAGGGCGTCGCGGGTCGGGCTGCCCAGACCGTCCGCGCCGATCACGACGTCGTAGGCGCCGAGCTCGGTCAGGGGCGGGGCGGCCCGGCCGAGCCGCAGCACCTCGTCGGGCAGGCCCGCGGCGAGCAGGCCCAGCAGCGCCGGCCGCGAGAGCAGTACGGCGGGCCGCCGGGTGCGCATCCGCGCCAGCGGACGTCCGTCGGGCCGCACGATCGCACCGCGGTCCAGGGCGACGCCGAGTCGCTCGACGGCGCCGGCGAGCCCGGCCGAGGCGAGAGCGTCGAGCGCGGCCGGCCACATCCCGAGCGCTGTTCCGGTCGCCGGCAACGCGGGGGAACGCTCGAAGACGTCGACGTGCCAGCCCCGCCGGACGAGTGCGTTCGCTGCGGTGAGCCCACCGATTCCGCCGCCGAGGACCGCGGCCTTGCCGCTGTTGCTCCTGGTCATGACGACAATCTACTACGTATGTAGTGTCTTGTCACTACTGTTGTAGTGTCGAGGGGTGACCGACAAACGCGCCGCGGTGCTCGACGCCGCGATCGAACTGCTCGGCCGGGAGGGGTTGCGCGGGCTCACCCATCGCGGCGTGGACGCGGCCGCCGGCGTGCCGGCCGGTTCCACGTCGAACTACTTCCGCACGCGCCGGGCTCTGCTCGAGGGCGTCCTCGACCGTCTCGTCGAGCGCGACCGGTCCGACATCGCCGTCCTGGGGGGCGGAAACCTCCCGCGCACCGAGGACGAACTCGTCGACGTGCTCGCGGGGTACGTGATGTTCGCGACAGGTCCCGATGCGCTGCGTACCCGGGCCCGGTTCGCACTGTTCGTCGAGGCCAGCGCCTCCCCGGCGCTGCGACGGTCCGTGCAGCGCCGGCGCGACGAACTGCAGGGCACGGGGCTCACGGTGCTCGCCGCTCTCGGCTCCGCGGATCCGGTCGGCGGGGCACGCATGCTCGCCGACCACCTCGACGGGATGATCCTGCACCGTCTGACCTCGGAGGATGCGGACTCCGACCCGCGCGAGGACCTTCGCCGGCTGGTGCGCGCGCTGCGGTGACGCTGAGCGCCGCGTCGTCGTGCGTCAACCGGGTGTTAACGGGTGGTCACCGGGCTGTTAGGGATGGATAGGATAGCCTTGGTTGCGTCGTCCCCGGGCGGCTGACATATCGTTGTACGCAACACGGTGGACACACGACGTCCAAGCCGACCGGGAGATCCGGCCCGAGCTGCCGAAAAATGGCACCCGCATCGTCGCGGAAGGGCGGATACTGAACGGTGATCGGTGCCGATCCACCACGTGTCGGTACTTGCTCACGCAAGTAGATGGCCATCAGCGCTGCTGGTCGTCGCTGCAATCAAACGCAACGAAGGCTAGGTATGAAGCATCTTCCCGGGCCGCAAGGGCTCTACCACCCGGCGAACGAGCACGACGCCTGCGGTGTCGCATTCGTCGTCGACATGCATGGTCGCCGCAGCCGGGACATCGTGGAGAAGGCGATCACCGCGCTGGTGAACCTCGAGCACCGCGGTGCCGCGGGCTCCGAGTCCAACACCGGTGACGGTGCCGGCATCCTCATCCAGGTTCCGGACCGCTACTTCCGTGAGGTCGTCGACTTCGACCTGCCGCCCGCCGGCTTCTACGCCACCGGTATCGCGTTCCTGCCCCAGGACGAGAAGGCCGCCGACGAGGCCGTCGCCGCCGTCGACGCGATCGTCGCCGAGGAGGGCCTGCAGGTCCTCGGCTGGCGCGAGGTTCCCGTCGACCCCTCCGACCTGGGCACGCTGGCGAAGCAGGCCATGCCGAGCTTCCGTCAGATCTTCCTCACCTCGCCCGACCGCACCCTCGGCGGTCTCGACCTCGAGCGCCGGGCCTATGTGGTCCGCAAGCGCACCGAGCACGAGCTCGGCAGCGAGGGCGCCGGCCAGGACGGCCCCGGCAGCGAGACGGTGTACTTCCCCAGCCTGTCGGCGTCGACCTTCGTCTACAAGGGCATGCTCACCACGCCGCAGCTCGAGGGCTTCTACCGCGATCTGCAGGACGAGCGCGTCGAGTCGGCACTGGGCCTGGTGCACTCGCGCTTCTCCACCAACACCTTCCCGTCGTGGCCGCTCGCGCACCCGTTCCGCCGCGTCGCCCACAACGGCGAGATCAACACCGTCACCGGCAACGCCAACTGGATGCGTGCCCGCGAGGCGCTCATCGATTCCGACGTGTTCGGCGGCCGGGAGAAGCTCGACAAGATCTTCCCGGTCTGCACCGAGGGTGCGTCCGACACCGCCCGCTTCGACGAGGTGCTCGAGCTCCTGCACCTCGGCGGCCGCAGCCTGCCGCACGCCGTGCTCATGATGATCCCCGAGGCGTGGGAGCGGCACGAGTCCATGGACCCGGCCCGCCGCGCGTTCTACGAGTACCACGCTGCCCTGATGGAGCCGTGGGACGGCCCGGCGTCGGTGTGCTTCACCGACGGCACCGTCGTCGGCGCCGTCCTCGACCGCAACGGCCTGCGCCCGTCGCGGGTGTGGGTCACCGAGGACGGCCTCGTCGTCATGGCCTCCGAGGTGGGCGTGCTCGACATCGAGCCGCAGAAGGTCGTGCGCAAGCTGCGCATGCAGCCCGGCCGCATGTTCCTCGTCGACACCTCGCAGGGCCGCATCATCGACGACGAGGAGATCAAGAGCGCCCTCGCCGCCGAGCACCCCTACCAGGAGTGGATCGACCAGGGCATCGCGCGGCTCGAGGATCTGCCCGAGAGCAAGTACACCTACATGTCCCACGAGCGGGTCGTGCTGCGCCAGCAGGTGTTCGGCTACACGAACGAAGAGGTCCACCTCCTCGTCAAGCCGATGGCGGCGACGGGCGGTGAGGCGCTCGGTTCGATGGGCACCGACACTCCCATCGCGGTGCTCTCCTC
Source organism: Rhodococcus sp. P14 (assembly GCF_000256505.1). NCBI lineage: Bacteria > Bacillati > Actinomycetota > Actinomycetes > Mycobacteriales > Nocardiaceae > Rhodococcus > Rhodococcus sp. P14. The sequence goes on from NZ_AJFC01000278.1 coordinate 13,647, forward strand.
GCGTCCGCGCATGCTGTTCGACTACTTCTCGCAGTTGTTCGCGCAGGTCACCAACCCGCCACTCGACGCGATCCGGGAAGAGGTCGTCACCAGCCTCGGCGGCATGCTCGGCCCCGAGGGCGACCTGCTGAACCCCACCGCCGAATCGTGCCGGCAGATCCTGATCTCGGCCCCGGTCATCGACAACGACGACCTGCAGAAGCTGATCCACGTCAACGACGACGGGCAGTTCCCCGGCTTCAACAGCGTCATCATCCGCGGTCTGTACCCCGTCGCCGAGGGCGGCGAGGGCCTGCGCCGCGCGCTCGAGAACATCCGCGGCCAGGTCTCCGAGGCCATCGACGGGGGCGCTCGCCTGATCGTGCTCTCGGACCGGGAGTCCGACGAGAACCTCGCGCCGATCCCGTCGCTGCTGCTCACCTCGGCGGTGCACCACCATCTCGTCCGCGAGAAGACCCGCACCAAGGTGGGGCTGCTGGTCGAGGCCGGCGACGCCCGCGAGGTGCACCACATCGCCGCGCTGTGCGGTTTCGGTGCGGCCGTGGTGAACCCGTACATGGCCTTCGAGACCATCGACGAGCTGCTGCAGAACGGCGACCTGCCGGACGGCATCACCCTCGACAAGGCCCTCGCGAACTACATCAAGGCCGCGTCGAAGGGCGTGCTCAAGGTGATGTCCAAGATGGGCATCTCCACCCTCGCCTCCTACACCGGTGCCCAGCTCTTCCAGGTGATCGGCCTCTCGCAGGAGATCGTCGACGAGTACTTCACCGGGATGCAGTCGCAGCTCGGCGGCATCGGCCTCGACGAGATCGCGCAGGACGTCGCCGCCCGGCACTCGCTCGCCTTCATGGACCGTCCCTCCGAGCACGCCCACCGCGAGCTCGAGGTCGGCGGCGAGTACCAGTGGCGCCGCGAGGGCGAGTACCACCTGTTCAACCCGGACACGGTGTTCAAGCTCCAGCACGCCACCCGCACCGGGCAGTACTCGATCTTCAAGGAGTACACCCAGCTCGTCGACGACCAGTCGGAGCGGCTCGCGTCGCTGCGCGGCCTGTTCGAGTTCCGCACGGGAGAGCGCCCGGCGGTGCCGCTCGAGGAGGTCGAGCCGGCCAGCGAGATCGTCAAGCGGTTCTCCACGGGCGCGATGAGCTACGGCTCGATCTCCGCGGAGGCGCACGAGACCCTCGCGATCGCGATGAACCGTCTCGGCGGCCGCTCGAACTCCGGTGAGGGCGGCGAACATCCGGACCGCTTCACCCCGGACGAGAACGGCGACTGGCGGCGCTCGGCGATCAAGCAGGTCGCCTCCGGCCGGTTCGGTGTCACCGCGCACTACCTGACCAACTGCACCGACATCCAGATCAAGATGGCGCAGGGCGCCAAGCCGGGTGAGGGCGGGCAGCTGCCGCCGCACAAGGTGTACCCGTGGGTCGCCGAGGTGCGTGGCTCGACGCCGGGTGTGGGCCTGATCTCGCCCCCGCCGCACCACGACATCTACTCGATCGAGGATCTCGCGCAGCTGATCCACGACCTGAAGAACGCCAACCCGCAGGCCCGCATCCACGTGAAGCTGGTCTCCGAGATCGGTGTCGGCACCGTCGCGGCGGGTGTGTCGAAGGCGCACGCCGATGTGGTGCTGATCTCCGGTCACGACGGCGGCACCGGCGCGTCCCCCCTGACCTCGCTCAAGCACGCGGGTGCGCCGTGGGAGCTCGGTCTCGCCGAGACGCAGCAGACGCTGCTGCTCAACGGTCTGCGCGACCGCATCGTCGTGCAGGTGGACGGGCAGATGAAGACCGGCCGCGACGTCGTCGTCGCCGCCCTGCTCGGCGGTGAGGAGTTCGGCTTCGCCACCGCTCCGCTGGTGGTGTCCGGTTGCATCATGATGCGCGTGTGCCATCTCGACACCTGCCCGGTGGGTGTGGCGACGCAGAATCCGGTGCTGCGCAAGCGCTTCACCGGCAAGCCGGAGTTCGTCGAGAACTTCATGCTCTACATCGCCGAAGAGGTGCGCGAATACCTGGCCGAGCTGGGCTTCCGTTCCCTCGACGAGGCCATCGGGCGCGTCGACATGCTCGACACCACCAAGGCCGTCGACCACTACCGTGCCTCGAAGCTGGACCTGTCGCCGCTGCTCGAGCAGACCCGTTCGCCGATCTTCTGCGAGCAGGACCTGCACTGCACCAAGGAACAGGACCACGCGCTGGACAAGGCACTCGACAACGAGCTCATCACCCAGGCGCGGCCGGCTCTCGAGTCGGGTACGCCGGTGACGATCGAGACCAAGATCGCCAACGTCAACCGCACCGTCGGCACCATGCTCGGCCACGAGCTCACCAAGGTGTACGGCGGGGAAGGCTTGCCGGACAACACGATCGACATCACGTTCACCGGTTCGGCCGGCAACAGCTTCGGCGCGTTCGTGCCCAAGGGCATCACGCTGCGGCTGTTCGGCGACGCCAACGACTTCGTCGGCAAGGGCCTGTCCGGCGGCCGGATCGTCGTCCGCCCGCCGCTCAACGCGGCGCCGGGCTTCGTCGCCGAGGACAACATCGTCGCCGGCAACGTGATCCTGTTCGGCGCCACCAGTGGCGAGGCCCTCATCCGCGGCGTGGCGGGTGAGCGGTTCGCGGTGCGCAACTCGGGTGCCACGGCCGTCGTCGAAGGCGTCGGCGACCACGGCTGCGAGTACATGACCGGCGGCAAGGTCGTCATCCTGGGCAAGACCGGCCGCAACTTCGGCGCCGGCATGTCCGGCGGTGTCGCGTTCGTGTACAACCCGGACCGCGATTTCGAGGCGAACCTGAACACCGAGCTGGTCGATCTCGAGGACCTCGAGGGCGAGGACTTCCTCTGGCTCAAGGGCGCCATCGAGCGCCATCGTGACGAAACGGGCTCCGAGGTTGCAGCCCGCATCCTGGCCGACTGGTCGCAGCAGGTCAGCCACTTCGCGAAGGTCATGCCTCGCGATTACAAGAAGGTACTCATGGCTATCAAGGACGCCGAGATTCGAGGCGCGAACGTGGACGAGGCGATCATGGAGGCGGCTCGTGGGTGATCCAAGCGGCTTCCTCAAGCACGGCTCGCGGGAGACGCCGGTTCGCCGGCCCGTTCCGCTGCGGCTGCTCGACTGGAAGGAGGTGTACGAGCCGTTCCCGCTCGACACCCTCCAGGTCCAGGCCAGCCGCTGCATGGACTGCGGTATCCCGTTCTGCCACAACGGTTGCCCCCTCGGAAACCTGATTCCCGAGTGGAACGACCTGGCCTACAAGGGCAAGTGGAACGACGGCATCGAACGCCTGCACGCCACCAACAACTTCCCGGAGTTCACCGGCCGGCTGTGCCCCGCGCCGTGTGAGGCCTCCTGCGTCCTGGGCATCAACCAGGACCCGGTGACCATCAAGCAGGTCGAGGTCGAACTCATCGAGAAGGCCTTCGACGAGGGCTGGGTCGCACCGGTCATGCCGTCGAAGCTGACGGGCCGCAAGGTCGCGGTCGTGGGCTCCGGCCCGGCGGGTCTGGCTGCGGCGCAGCAGCTCACCCGCGCCGGCCACTCGGTGACCGTGTTCGAGCGCGAGGACCGCATCGGTGGTCTGCTGCGCTACGGCATCCCCGAGTTCAAGATGGAGAAGGCCGTCATCGATCGCCGTCTGGCGCAGATGGAGGCCGAGGGCACCGTCTTCGAGACGGGCGTGAACGTCGGTGTCGACATCACTGCCGATCAGCTGCGGGAGCAGTTCGACGCGGTCGTGCTCGCCGGTGGCGCCACCGAGGCCCGCGACCTGCCGATTCCCGGGCGTGAGCTGGACGGCATCCACCAGGCGATGGAGTTCCTGCCGATCGCCAACCGGGTGCAGCTCGGCGACCTGCCGGAGCCGACCATCACGGCGAAGGGCAAGAAGGTCGTCATCATCGGTGGCGGTGACACCGGCGCCGACTGCCTCGGCACCTCGCACCGTCAGGGCGCGGCCAGCGTGCACCAGTTCGAGATCATGCCGCGCCCCCCGGAGGAGCGCGCCGAATCGACGCCGTGGCCGACCTACCCGCTGATGTACCGGGTGTCCTCCGCGCACGAGGAGGGCGGCGAGCGCGTGTTCTCCGTCAACACCGAGCAGTTCGTCGGCAAGGACGGCAAGGTCGCCGCCCTGAAGGCGCACGAGGTGAAGATGGTGAACGGCCGCTTCGAGAAGGTCGAGGGGACCGACTTCGAGCTCGAAGCCGACCTGGTGCTCCTGGCCATGGGCTTCGTCGGCCCCGAGAAGCCGGGCCTGCTCACCGACCTGGGCGTGGACCTCAACGAGCGCGGCAACGTCGCCCGCTCCAAGGAATGGGCCACCAACGTCGACGGCGTCTTCGTCGCCGGTGACATGGGCCGCGGCCAGTCGCTCATCGTGTGGGCCATCGCGGAGGGTCGTTCCTGCGCCGCGGCGGTCGATCAATACCTCGAGGGTGCGACGGTGCTCCCTTCGCCGATCACCACCACCACGATGCCGCAGCGCTGAGCGCTCGAATGTGGCAGCGCTGAGCGCTCGAATGTGGCAGCGCTGAGCGCTCGAATGTGGCAGCGCTGAGCGCTGGATTGCGACAGCGCTGAGCGCGCGGGGCGCGCCCGCCGGAAATCCGGTGGGCGCGCCCTTCCCGTTTCGTCCGTTCGGGACGGTTCGCGCGTTATGGTCGTGCGCATGGGTCACCGCATCACGATGCGCAGGGGTCACCGCATCACGAGACGATCACTTGCGGCGGGCATCCTCGGCGCCGGGACCGTGGCGGCCCTGAGTGCCGCCCCAGCGGGGGCGCAGGTCCCCGGCGAATGTGTGCGCAACGTCGGCGGTGCCGTGACCGTCGACGGCGTTCCGCAGGCGCCGCCGGTGGCCGGGTACGACGGCCTGCGACTTCTCGGAGTCGATGGGGGAGCGGGTAATTCGTGCATCACCAACCTGGGGCCGGGTGCCGTGTCCGTGTCCGTTCCACCGCACCCGGCCGCCGCTGCGGCGCCGTCCGGCGCGCCGGTGGAGATGCGTGTGGACGGCGGTAACGGCAACGTCGCGGTCACCAATCTCGGCGTCGGTACGGTCACCGTCGACCGCGATCGGGTCCTGGCGGGCCCCCCGCCGTCCGCGCCGAGCCCGGCGGCCTCGCCGCTCGCGCATCTCACCCCGGAACTCACGCTCGACGCCGGTACGGACGGTGTCTACGTGACGAACATCGGCGCCGGCCACGTGACGGTCGCGGACCACGATGCGGCGGCCGGTCCGCTGCCGCCGGAGGTGCTGCCTCCCGGTGTCGTGGTCACGGATCCTTTGACCGGCAACGTCTTCGTCACCAACATCGGCGCCTCGGCGGTGACCGTCGTGGACCGTCCGGGGCAGCTGCAACGAGTCGTCGACCGCGGCACCGTGGGGACGGCCGTCGACTACGGGGCGGGGAACGTGTTCGTCACCAACATCGGCGGGGGAGCGGTGACCGTCCTGCGGGAGTAAAGGGGGTCTCCCGTCTCGTTCATCTCTGTGTCATATTGCATGTGCATCATTTCGTGACGACGTCGAGATCGGCAGGAGACCTCAGGGGGCTGCGGTGGGGCTGAGAAGTGTGTTGACGCTGGTAGCGGTCGCCGCGGCCACCGTAGTGGGGTCGGCGGTGACGGCTCCCGCGGTCCAGGCCGATCCGGCCGGGTGCCCGAAGCTCCAGGTCGTCGCCGTGCCGGGCACGTGGGAAACGTCGAACACGCCTGCACCGCAGCGAGGCAACGGCATGCTCGCGGCGGTCACCTCCAATCTTCCTCCCGGGGCCCGGGTCGACTACGTCCGGTACGCCGCGACGGCGTTCCCGTGGGAGGGCGAGGTCTACGGTGTGTCGCGGCAGCAGGCCGTCGACAATGCCCGCGGCATCGTCGCCGCGACGGCGGCCGCGTGCCCCGAGGCGCGGTTCGCGCTCGTCGGCTACAGCCAGGGCGCCGACGCGGCCGGCGATCTCGCCGCCGAGATCGGCACCGGCTTCGGAGTGGTCCCGCCGCATCGGCTCCCCCCCCCCCCCCCCCCCCC
>NZ_AJFC01000279.1:0-37057 GCF_000256505.1 Rhodococcus sp. P14
GGTCGGCCTGCTCTCCGACCCCCGTCGTTCCGAGGCGGACATCCTGATCGGACCGCCCGTCGCGGGCAACGGCGCCGGCGGGCCCCGCATCGGCGGGTTCGGGTTCGTCAGCGGCGACGTCCGCACCTTCTGCGCCGTCGGCGACCTGTACTGCTCGACACCCAAGGACGATTTCGTCACCCGCGCTGCGGGTTTCCTCGCGATGGCCTCCGGGGGCGACCCGTCCGCCGTCGACCGGTACCGTGCCGAGGCCGACGCGATCTACCTGGATCTGATGAGCGCGGGCGGGCTCCCCATCCTGCAGTCCCAGCTCACCGAGCAGGCCAACGACGAGCGCGAGATCAAGATCCGGAAGTTCTACGAGTCGCAGATCCACCAGGACTACACCAATTACGCGGTCGAACCGAACGGCACCTCGGCCACGACGTGGCTGCGGAACTGGCTGGCTTCCAAGGTCTGACGGGCCGTCAGGTCCGCGAGCCGCGTCGCGCGCGCACGGTGATGCCGCGCGCGGCGAGCAGAGCGGCGAGCACGCCGTCGCCGTCGGTCACGGTCCCCGAATGCGTTCCGTCGTAGATCGCTCCGCAGCCACAGGAGGGACTGCGTGCCTGCAGGACCGCCTCGCGCACGTCGTGCTCGGCGGCGATCCCGGCGACGATCTCGGCCCCACGGACGAACGGATCGGTCATGTCCGCTCCGGTGTCGGTGACGACGCGTGCTCGGCCGGCGAGGACGTCTCGACCGTCGCCGCCGACGATCTCGGCGGGTGGGCGCGGCGTGGGAAGCCCGCCCAGCACCTCCGCACACACGGCGATCGCGCGTCCGGCGGCCACGTCGGCGACCACGTCCTCGTCCGGCCGGGCCTCCGCGTTGTACCGGCACGGCACGCCGGCCAGGCAGGCACTGACGAGAATCGGACGATCCGGCACAGGGTCAGGTTACGGGCAGGCCCGAGCCGGGACTCCGCCCGGAGAGGCCCCACCGCCCGGTCCGGCTCTCCCCGGTGACCACGGTTCCGGGCACGGCGGTACCCGTCCACGGTCATCTCCTGAGCGGTGCGTGGCCGCCGCCGACAACGATCGAGTTCGCCGCGCACGGGCGGGGACGCGCGGCGCTCAGCGGTCCGGCTCGAAGCGGGCACCGAATCGCATCGCCTCCGGGGCGAGGCGGCTCACCCACCGCCGGGTCTTCGCTTCCGGCGTCACGGTCACCAGTGCCCGGTTGTGCCGCACCGCGGCGACGATCGCCTCGCCGACCTTGTACGGCGGATAGCTGCGCGTGCGGTACAGCGCCGTGACCCGCTCGCGGAGCGTGCGCTGCTCCGGTGCGCCGAGGCCCACCATCTCGGCACCGGGAACCAGGTTCGTGCCCACGAGCCCCGGACAGATCGCGCTCACCCCGATCCCGTGGACCATCAGTTCCGCCCGCAGGCACTCGGTGAACATCAGGACCGCGGCCTTGCTCGTCGAGTAGGCGACGAGGCTCTTCTGCGGGGTGAACGCGGCCGCCGAGGCGACGTTGACGATGTGCCCGCCGGTGCCGCGCTCGAGCATCTGGTCCCCGAACGCCCGGCACCCGTACACCACGCCCCAGAAGTTGACGTCCATGACGTGCTCGAACGTCTCCTGCGGGGTGGCGGTGAACGTGCCGATCACGCCGATTCCGGCGTTGTTGACGACCACGTCCGGCACGCCGTGCTGGGAACGGACCGTCGCGGCGAACCGCCGCACCTGCTCCTCGTCGGCGACGTCGAGTTCGTAGGCGTGCGCACCGCCACCGAAGACCGCTCGCGAGCCCCCGGCGCCGGGGAGGGGCGCGTTGAGCAGCTCGGCGGTGTCGCGGGCGGTGTCGACGTTGCGGTCGGCGACCACGACGATCGCCCCCACGTCGGCGAACGCCCGTGCCGTCGCGCGGCCGATACCGCTGCCCGCCCCAGTGACCACGACGAGCGTCCCGGTCAGGTCGTGCAGGCGCTGATGGACCACTGTCCCTGCGCGCCATCGACGCATCTCCGCGATCCGCGATCTCATGGGCACCATCTTCCTCGTCCGAGCCGCTCGTGCACGGCAGCCGCGCGCGGTACCGTCGAGAAATGACGGAACTGCGTGTGGTGGCGACCATTCCGGCGAAGCCCGGTTCGGAGGACGCGGTGCGGGGCGCGCTGGTGGCGCTGGCCGCGGCGAGTCGCGACGAGGACGGCTGCGTCTCGTACGAACTTTTCGAATCCGGCTCGGCGCCAGGCACATTCGTGACGGTCGAGGTCTGGTCGGGTCAGGAGGCGCTCGACGCGCACATGACCTCCCGGCACGTCACGTCCGCCCTGGCGACGGTGGGGGAGCACCTCGCGGCGGCGCCGGTGATCCATCCGCTCACGGCCGTCGCGTAGCCGGTACGACCGAGCCGGCCGGTCATGGCTCCCCGGATTCCTGACCCGACACGTCGCGGGCCGGTACGACGACGGTGCTCAGCAGCCGCCGGCGCCGGCCCGGGCCGGGGCCCAGCTCGAGGTAGCGCGTCAGCAGCTGCCGCATCTCGGTGACCAGGGCGAGGGCCTCCTCGTCGGTCAGATCGAGGGCTGCCTGCCTGTATCCGACGACGTCCTCGGCCGGATCCCGTCGCTCGGGATCGTCGAGGTACGCGTCGAAGTCGGCGAGCAGCTGCGCGGTGAAGGCGAGGAAGGCACGCCGATGGTCCTCGGCGCTCATCGTCGCCGCCTCCTGCCCGTCTATGTGCGCGCGTTCGGCGACGAGACGGTAGGTGCGTTCGACCGCGCCGCGGACGCGGCGCTGCGCGACGACGTCGAGGACTCCGGCGCCGGTGAGCGTCGCGATCTGCCGGTAGAGGGTGGCGGCGGGAACGTCGTCGATGAGGGCACGTAGCTGCGCGGTGGTGGCGGTGCGGTCGCCGAGCAGCGCCTGGACGATCCGCAGGCGCACCGGATGCAACAGCAGTTCCGCGGTGGTCATGTCTCCTCCCACCCGTCAATGTTCCCACGATTGACATTGTTCTCAGCAATGAGAACAATGGGAGCCATGACGACGCTGAGCATCGACCACGGAGTCCTGACGCTGCGCTTCACGCGCTTCGAGAAGATCGCGGGACTGATCCGCGACGTCGACGTCCCCCTGGATGCCATCCGGGACGTCGAGGTCCACGCCGACGGTCTCGCCGCGACGCGAGGAATGCGCGCTCCCGGCCTCGGGCTGCCGGGTGCCCGCAAGATCGGCACCTGGCGCGCGCGGGGACGCAACGAACTCGTCGCCGTGCGGCGCGGACAGCCCGCCCTGCGCGTCGAACTGTCGGGACACGCGCGCGACGCCCTGGTGATCGGTATGGACGACGCCGAGCAGTGGGCCGAGCGGCTGCGAACCCGGACGGCGCGCGCCTGATCTCAGCCGTTCTCGACGTCGGTGGACGGGCCCTCGTCGGTGGCGCCGCCTTCCCCGGCCCATTCGGCCGGATCGGACAGGACGTCGTCGTCGGCACCTCGGGACCCGCTGTCGGTGTCCGCGGTGGCGGGGTCGCCGTCGCCGTCGGGTCGCGTCATGTCGCCTCCTGTGTCGATCGGGGGATCGTGTCGGGGTGAGCCGTTCCGTTGTACGCGGTCGGAGTACCCGTTCGGAACGCGACTACACCCGGCGGTACCGCACCGGAATTCACCCGATGCGGCACCGGGCCGGTCTGCGTCCGGCCGCTAGAGGGAGTGCTTGCCCTCGTTCGGAGGCGGGACGATCGGTGCGCCCGCGGCCGGGGGAGTCACGGCCGGCCCGCCGCCGGCGGCGTCGGGTGCCATGTTGCCGCCGCCCGAGATGTTCGCCTTCTCGGCGGCCTTCTTCGCCAGGTCGCCGGCCTTCTCCTGCACCTGGGGCGCCTTCTCCTGCACGGTCTCCTTCGCTTCGGTGACCTTCTGCTGTACCTCGGGCTTGTTCCACAGCTGAACGGACTGATCGCGCATCTTCTCGTAGGTCTCACGCCCGGCCCTGGTGCCCAGCACGAAGCCCACGGCGGCACCGGCGGCGAAGGTCAGAGCTCTCATCATGGCAATCTCCTGCTCGTCGAATCTCGGGGGCCCGGCGTCGTCGACACCGGCCGGCGGTCGTGGCCCGACGGCTACCTTCCGCCCGGCTGCCACGCCCTCGCGGCGGCCGCCTCGTCGCGGTTCCGCCCACGTCGTACCGATACCCGGATCCGAGCCGGTTCACACCGGTTGCGGCGAACGGATCAGACGCGCAGCATGTCGCGCACGTGCCCGGTCTCGTTGACCGAGGCCGCCCGCCGGGCACCGTTGCGGGAGACGAGGATGCGGGTCACCGATGTGTACTCGATGGGGAACATCAGCGGCCGGTCGAGCCCGAGCAGGTCCTGGAGCAGGACGTTGACGACGCCGCCGTGGGCGAACACGGCGACGGTGTCGTCGTGCGCGCAGGTGTCGACGATGTGCTGGGTGGCGGCGAGAACGCGGGTGCGGAATTTGTCCGCATCTACGAAGTCGGGGAGGTGACCTGCGCGGATGCGTGCCACGGCGTCCGGGGCAAGCTCCTGCGCGAGGTGGAACGGAATGTAGTGGTCGAGGTGGTAGTCGTACTCCGCCAGGCCCTCGAGCCGGGTGACGGGAAGCCCGCGGGCCTCGGCGAGCGGCGCCGCCGTCTCCAGGGCGCGGCGTTGCGGGCTGCTGAACACCCGCGCGATCCGGTAGGGCTCGAGCGCGGTCGGCAGCCGCGCGGCCTGGGCGCGGCCCTCCTCGGTCAGCGACGGGTCGGCGCGTCCCTCGCTGACCCGGGAGATCTCGGGTAGGGCGTGTCGAATCAGGAGAAGCTGCACGTCACCACGATCGCACGACGACCGATCGCGCGCTCGGTCGACCCGGTGTTTCACGTGAAACCGGGGTGCTCACCGGCGTGCGCGGGGCTTGGCGAGGGGGAAGGCGAGGGACTCGCGGATGCTGCCGCCCGTGATCAGCATGACGATCCGGTCGACCCCCATGCCGAGACCCCCGGTGGGCGGCATGGCGTGTTCGAGCGCCTGCAGGAAGTCCTCGTCGAGTTCCATCGCCTCCTCGTCGCCCCCCGCGGCGAGCAGCGACTGCTCGGTGAGCCGGGCCCGCTGGTCGATCGGGTCGGTCAGCTCGCTGTAGGCCGTGCCGAGTTCGATCCCCCAGGCGACGAGGTCCCACTTCGCCGCGACGAGCGGTTTCGTCGGGTGCGGGCGCGTCAACGGCGACACCGAGGTGGGGAAGTCGGTGTAGAAGGTGGGGAATTCGGTGCGGGATTCGACGAGGTGCTCGTACATCTCCTGCGCCGTGGCACCGGCGTCCCACTCGGGGCTGTACGGGATCTCGTGCTCGTCGCACAGCCGGCGCAACTCCTCGACCGGGGTCTGCGCGTCGATCTCGGTGCCGAGGGCGTCCGAGACCGCCCCGTGGAACGTCTTCACCGGCCACTCGCCGGAGATGTCGATCTCGACGGGCGTCCCGTCGGGGCCGGGCCGGACGATCACCGCACGCCCGTGGGCCGCGACGGCCGCGGCCTGGATCAGCTCGCGGGCCAGCACCCGCATGACCTCGTAGTTCGCGTGCGCCTCGTAGGCCTCGAGAATCGTGAACTCCGGATTGTGCTTGAAGTCCGCCCCCTCGTTGCGGAACACCCGGCCGATCTCGAAGACCCGTTCCATGCCCGCCACGCACAGGCGTTTGAGGTACAGCTCGGGTGCGATCCGCAGGTACAGGTCGAGGTCGTAGGCGTTGATGTGGGTGGTGAAGGGGGCGGCGTTGGCGCCGCCGTGCACGGGCTGCAGGATCGGGGTCTCCACCTCGAGGTAGCCCCGCGCCTGCAGCTGCTCGCGCAGCGACCGCACCACCGCGCTACGCGCCGCGAGCAACCGGCGCGCGGTGCGGTTGATCGCGAGGTCGACGTACCGCTGCCGCACCCGAGCCTCCGGATCGGTCAGGCCGCGCCACTTGTCGGGCAGCGGGTGCAGGCACTTGCCGTCGAGCCGCCAGTCCTCCGCGAGCACCGAGAGCTCGCCGCTGCGACTGCGGCCCGTCACCCCGCTCACCTCGACGAGGTCGCCGAGGTCGAACACGAACCGGCGGCCGCCGACGCGGGTGCGGTCGACCAGGATCTGCACGTCCCCCGACCAGTCCCGCAGCACCGCGAACAGCACGCCGCCGAAGTCGCGGAGTCGCAGGATACGACCGGCGATCCGCACCGCGGTGCCCTCGGGTGCGGTCACCGTCGCCGCGCAGGTGTGCGACGGCGGGTTCGCCACCGGATACGGGTCGACGCCCGCCTCCTCGAGCCGTTCGAGCTTCGCCATCCGCACCCGCACCTGCTCCGGACGGCGGGGTCCGGTGCGCGACTCCGGCGCCGGCAGGGTGGCGGGGGCGCCGCCGTCGTCACGCAGGGCGCCGGTCTCGACGAGCGCCGGAGGAGCGGACGTCTGGGTTCCGGTGTGGCGGCGGGCGCTCCGCTCCCGGCCGAAGCTGGGCAGCGTGAGGAAGCCCTCGGCGATCGCCGACGCGATCCCGACCCGGGGCAGCACCCGGTTGTCGGCGAAGCACAGGAACCGGGGCACCCACTCGGGCTGGTACTTCACGTTGGACCGGTACAGCGCCTCGAGCTGCCACCAGCGGGAGAAGAACACCAGCACCGAACGCCACAGCCGCAGCACCGGACCGGCGCCGATCCGTGCGCCCTCCTCGAACACCGAGCGGAACACCGCGAAGTTCAACGAGATCCGGGTGATCCCGAACTCGCCGCCGTGAGCAGCGAGTTCCGACACCATCATCTCCACGACACCGTTGGGGGCCTGCGGATTCCGCCGCATCAGATCGAGCGAGACCCCGTCGGCGCCCCACGGGACGAGGGACAGCAACGCCACCACCTCGCCGTAAACCGTCGCCTCCACGAGCACGCACCGGCCGTCGAGCGGATCCCCGAGCCGGCCGAGCGCCATCGAGAATCCGCGTTCGGTCTCGGTGTCGCGCCAGTCGTCGGAAAGGCGGATCGCCTGCGCCATTTCGGCCTCGGGAACGTCCCGGTGCCGGCGGATACGCACCGTCACGCCCTGCTTGTGCGCACGCGTCACGGCTTGGCGTACGGGCCGCATCTCCCGGCCGGACAGCGAGAACCCCGTGGTGTGGAGAACGGCCTCGTCGCCGAGTTGCAGGACCGACAGACCGGCCCGGCGATAGGCGCCGGCGCCGGCCTCGCTCGCCCCCATCACCGCCGGCGCCCAGCCGTACCCCCGGGCGAGCGCGAGCCACTCGTCGATCGCGTGCGGCCACGCCTCCGGATTTCCGATGGGATCCCCACTGGCGAGACACACCCCGACCTCCACGCGGTAGGTCACCGCGGCCTTACCGCTGGGCGCGAAGACCACCGCCTTGTCGCGCCGGGTCGCGAAGTAGCCCAGCGAATCGTCGCCGTTCCGCTCGAGCAGGCCCCGGATGGCGGATTCGTCGTTCCCGGTCAGTGCGTTGGTCGCCCGTTGCGACCGGAACAGCACGATCACCGCCGCGATCAGCGCCAGCGCCCCCAGCAGGCCGAGCAGGGTGTTGACGAATCCGTGTGGGCGCCCGCTGAACTGATCGTTGTCGAGCAGGGACAGGGCGGTGACCCGGTTGACCGCCCACAGCAACCGCTCGTCGGACGGCAGGGTGCCGGGGAACAGCTCCACCAGGCCCCACCCGATCAGTGTCCCGACGGCCAGGCCGGCGACGAGGACACCCAGCGATTTCCACACCGCGCCGCGACGGACCCGCGTGTAGAACTCCGGGTACGCCGCGAGCAGGATCCCCACCACCGCGACCTGCACCACGAGACCGATCGCCGCGCCGATATCGCGCTCCGACACCGCCACGTACCCGTTGTAGATCGCGAATCCGGCCAGGTACACGGTGAGAATCCACCATGCGATCCGCTTGCGACTGGCCAGGGCCGCCGCGAGCAGACCGAGCACCAGTGCATACGACAGGCTGGTGTCGGGGGCGTCGAACAGGTAGGTGTCGACGTATTCGCGTGGGGTGTGGACGAAGTAGCGCAGGGTGGGGGAGAGCGACCACAGCGCCACCGCGAGGGCGAAGATCCCGAGGGTCAGGCCCGCCACGTGCGGGACCGAGTTCAGGCGGCCGCGGGGCCGGGCAGACAGGTGGGGGTGCGCCGCAGGTGCCGCAGCAACGTCCGCTGACATGCGTCGACGGTAGCGCCGCGCAGGACCTCGTACCGGTCGGAACCGACAATTCGGTGCGAATCCGTCGTGCCGTCCGCCCCGTGCCGTCCGCCCTGTGCCGTCCGTCCTGTGCCGCTCGGACCGTCGACTTCGACTCGGGCGGTCTGCCTCAAGGTTCGAAGCGGTATCCCATCCCCGGCTCGGTGAGCAGGTGCCGGGGATGGGCGGGATCGGGCTCGAGTTTGCGCCGCAGCTGCGTGAGATACACCCGCAGGTAATGGGTCTGGGTCGTGTAGGACGGTCCCCACACCTCTTCCAGCAGTTCGCGCTGCCCGACGAGCTTTCCGCGGTTGCGCACCAGCACCTCGAGCATCCCCCACTCGGTGGGAGTCAGGTGAACCGGTGCGCCGTCGCGCGTGACCTTCTTCGCGGCGAGGTCGACGGTGAAGTCGTCGGTGTCGATCGCCGGTTCGGTCGTGCCCGAGATGGTGCCGGCTCGGCGGACCGCGGCGCGGATGCGGGCGAGGAACTCCTCCATCCCGAACGGCTTCGTGACGTAGTCGTCGGCTCCGGCATCGAGAGCGGCCACCTTGTCGAGGGCATCGGTACGTGCCGAGAGGACGATGACCGGGGCGGTGCACCAGCCGTGCAGCCCGGCGAGCACCTCGATCCCGTCGAGGTCGGGTAGTCCGAGGTCGAGGACGATCACGTCGGGACGCTGCTGGGCGGCGGCCCGCAGGGCGGAGCGTCCGTCACCGGCGGTGATCACCTCGTACCCGCGTGCGGTGAGGTTGATGCGCAACGCGCGCAGGATCTGTGGTTCGTCGTCGACGACGAGTATGCGGGTCATCGCGGCACCCTCGGCTGCGCGGACGCGAGTTCGACGACCATGGTCGTCCCGCCGCCGGGTGTCTCGGTGGTGGTGACGGTTCCGCTCATCGCTTCGGCGAATCCTCGCGCGACGGTCGATCCGAGCCCCGCCCCGCCGCTGCGGTGGTCGCCGATTCGTGGGAAGACGTTGCCGGCGTCGCCGGATCCGAGGCCGGGACCGCAGTCCGCGATGGTGACGGTGGTGCGGTCACCGGAAGTGACGGCACCGACCCGGATCGGGCCGGTCGGCGCGTAGCGCAGGGCATTGTCGAGAAGGTTGGCCAGGATTCGTTCGAGCAGGCCGCTGTCCGCCTCGACCATCGTGTCGCCGACGTCGACCTCGAGTCGTTCGCGCACCCGGCGGGCGGCGTCCGGGCCGCCGCTCGAGAGCGTGACCACGGCCCGGTGCAGCACCTCGTCGAGGTAGAGCGGCTGCAGGACGGGCGTGACCACCCCGGCCGCGAGCCGAGAGGAGTCGAGCAGGTTCGACACGAGGGCGGTGAGCTGGTCGGTGGACTCCTCGATCGTCGCGAGCAGCTCCGCGGTGTCCTCGGCGGAGAATTCGACGTCGGTACTGCGCAGACTGGACACGGCGGCCTTGACGGCGGCGAGCGGGGTGCGCAGGTCGTGGCTCACCGCCGACAGCAACAGCCGCCGTAGACGGTCGGTTTCGGCCAGGGCCGAGGCTTTCGCCGCTTCGGCGGTGAGTTCGTCCTGGCGGATCAACCCGGCGATCTGCCCGGTGACCGCGGTGAGGATCCGGCGGTCGCGGGGTCGCAATCCTGGGCCGGACAGCAGTAGCGCAAGACGGCCGTCGTCGATCTCGCACACGGTATCGGCCTCGTCGACCGAGGCGGGCGGAGTGGTTCCGGTGCGGTCGACGACGTGGCGGCGGCCGTTCTCGGAACGCAGGATCGCGACACCGGACTGCCCGTAGGTCTCGCGGACCTTGTCGAGCAAGCTGTGGACGTTCGCGCCGCGCAGCACAGCGCCGGCGAACAGGGCGAGCAGTTCGGCCTCCTGCGCGGCGAGCCGCGCCTCGCGGGCCCGGGCCGCGGCGGCGTCGACCAGCGCGGCGACCGCCACGGCGACGACGAGCAGCACCACGGTGGTGACGAAGTTGTCCGGTTCGGCAATGGTGAAGCTGTAGCGCGGTTCGGTGAAGAAGAAGTTGAGCAGCAGGCCGGACAGCAGGGCCGCGACGACGGCGGGGCCGATTCCGCCGAACAGGGCGACGGCGAGCACGACGACGAAGAACAACGCGTTCTGGCCGGCCACCCCGGTGAGGCGGTCGATCACGGCCATCAGGGCGGTCGCGACGAGGGGGATGACGGCTGCCGCGATCCAGGACTGCAGTCGCCGCTCGTGGCGGCCCAGCAACGCCATCTTCGGGCCTCGGGCCGTGTGCTCGTGGGTCACCATGTGCACGTCGATCCTGCCGGAGTCGCGGACGACCGCCGCCCCGATGCCCTCGTCGAGGATGCGGGCCCATCGCGGGCGCCGCGACGTGCCGAGCACGAGCTGGGTCGCGTTCACCTCCCGCGCGAAGTCGAGCAGCGTGGTGGGCACGTCGTCGCCGACGACGCTGTGCAGGCTGGCGCCCAGACTCGCGGCGAGGGTCCGGACCTTTCCCATCTGCGGCGCCGAGACACCGGTGAGGCCGTCGCCCCGGACGACGTGCACGACCATCAGCTCCGCGCTCGCCTTGGCGGCGATGCGGCTGGCCCGGCGCACCAGGGTCTCCGATTCGGGCCCGCCGGTGACGGCGACGACGACGCGCTCGCGGGCCTCCCAGGTGTCGGTGATGGCGTGTTCGCCGCGGTACTTCGCGAGCGCAAGGTCGACCTGATCGGCGAGCCACAGCAGGGCGATCTCGCGCAGGGCGGTCAGGTTCCCTTCGCGGAAGTAGTTGCGCAGCGCGGCATCGACGTTCTCCGGCGCGTAGACGTTGCCGTGCGCGAGACGCCGCTGCAGCGCCTGCGGGGTGATGTCGACGAGCTCGACCTGGTCGGCGCGCCGTACGACGTCGTCGGGCACGGTCTCGCGTTGCACCACGCCGGTGATCTGCTCGACGACGTCGTTGAGGGACTCGAGGTGCTGGATGTTGACCGTGGACAGGACGTCGATGCCCGCGTCGAGCAGTTCCTCGACGTCCTGCCAGCGTTTGGTGTGCCGGCTGCCCGGCACGTTGGTGTGGGCGAGCTCGTCGACCAGGGCGACCGCCGGCCGGCGGGCCAGCACGGCGTCGAGGTCGAGTTCGTCGAACACGGTGTCGCGGTACGTCATCCGCCGTGGCGGGACGATCTCGAGGCCGGCCAGCTGCTCGGTGGTGCGCGCCCGCCCGTGCGTGTTCACGATCGCCACCACCACGTCGGTGCCTCGGCCGATTCGCCGATGGGCCTCCCCCAGCATGGCGAACGTCTTTCCCGCGCCGGGGGCGGCACCGAGGTAGATCCGCAGCCGTCCCCGGCGCGACGCCTCGGGGACGGCGGTGCGTGCGGTACCGGTCACGACGCCATCATCCACCCGAGGGGACCTCGTCGCAGTCGGGTGCAGTCAGTCCCAGGGCCACGTTCAGCTCGGGCACGTTCACTCGTTCGGCGCCGAGGAACCCGAGTTGCCGGCCCTCGGTGTGCGCGGCGACCAGCTCGCGGACCCATTGCTCGGGGATGCCGGTGACCCGCGCGACCCGCGGCACCTGCACCGCGGCGTAGGCAGGGGAGATGTGGGGGTCGACGCCGGAGCCGGATCCGGTGACCGCATCGACGGGAACGGCCTGCGGCGGCACCTGCTCGCGTGCGGCGATCGCCGCACGCCGCTCGTCGACGAAGGCGGCCAGCACCTCGCTGCCGGGGCCTTGGTTGGACGGCAGGGCGGCGGCCGGGTCGCCCGGGGTGAATGCGTCCCCGCCGGCGACCGAGCCGACGACGCGCGTGTGGAAGAACGGGTCGGGCTCACCGACGGCGACCTGCGGATCGACGCCGATCAGCCGGCTGCCGACCACGCACCCGTTCGCGTCGGTCAGCGCCGAACCCTCGGCGCTCGCCGCACCGAGTCGTCCCACCACCCATACCGTCGCCGGATAGGCCGCTCCGACGATCACGGTCAGTGCGACCAGCATCAGCAGGCCGGCCCGCACCTGCCGGATCAATCCTGCGAAGAAGTTCCCGAATCCCATCCGTGTCACCCGATTCCCAGACGCACCACGAGGTCGATCAGCCAGATCCCGACGAACGGGGTGATCACCCCACCGAGGCCGTAGACGAGCAGATTCCGCCCCAGCAGCGACGACGCGTTCGCCGGCCGGTACCGCACACCCTTCAGGGCCAGCGGTATCAGCGCCACGATCACCAGGGCATTGAAGATCACCGCCGACAGGATCGCGGACTGCGGGGTGGCCAGACCCATGATGTTCAACCCCGCCAGCTGCGGATAGATCCCGCTGAAGAGGGCGGGCAGGATCGCGAAGTACTTCGCCAGGTCGTTGGCCAGGGAGAAGGTGGTCAGTGCCCCGCGCGTGATGAGCAGCTGCTTGCCGATCTCGACCACTTCGATCAGCTTCGTCGGATCGGAGTCGAGGTCGACCATGTTCCCCGCCTCCTTGGCCGCGGAGGTGCCGGTGTTCATCGCCACCCCGACGTCGGCCTGTGCCAGGGCGGGCGCGTCGTTGGTTCCGTCGCCGGTCATCGCGACCAGCCGTCCGCCCTGCTGTTCCGAGCGGATCAGCGCCAGCTTGTCCTCGGGAGTCGCCTCGGCCAGGTAGTCGTCGACCCCCGCCTCGGCCGCGATCGCCCGCGCGGTGAGCGGGTTGTCCCCGGTGATCATCACCGTGCGGATGCCCATCGCGCGCAGTTGTGCGAACCGCCGTGCCATGCCCGGTTTGACGACGTCGGACAGTTCGACGACGCCGACCACCGACGCGCCCCGGGCGTCGCACCGGGCCACCACCAGAGGCGTTCCGCCGACGCGGGCGATGTCGTCGACGACGGCGCTCACCGCGTCGGGCGTCCGTCCGCCCTCCTCGGCCACCCAGCGGCTCACCGCATCGGCGGCCCCCTTGCGGATTCGGACCGGGGTGTCCGCGTCGGCGACGGTGTCGAGGCCGCTCATCCGGGTGTGCGCGGTGAAGGCGACGAACTCGGCGGAGCGCTCGGCGTCCGACGGCCCCGGATCGAGGTGGTACCGCTCGGCGCAGAGTTCGACGATGCTGCGTCCCTCGGGGGTACCGTCGGACAGGCTCGACATCCTTGCCGCGGAAGCCATTTCGTCATCCGTGACGCCGGGAGCCGGGTGCAGTGCGGTGGCGCGGCGGTTGCCGTAGGTGATGGTTCCGGTCTTGTCCAGCAGCAGGGTGTCGATGTCCCCGGCGGCCTCCACGGCACGGCCGGACATGGCCAGCACGTTGCGCTGCACCAGCCGATCCATGCCGGCGATGCCGATCGCGGACAGCAGGGCTCCGATCGTGGTGGGTATCAGGCACACCAGCAGCGCGATCAGTTCGACCGGTCCCTGCTCGACACCGGCATACGCGCTCATCGGAGCGATCGCGACCACCGCGAGCAGGAACACGATCGTCAACGCCGCGAGAAGGATGTTCAGGGCGATCTCGTTCGGGGTCTTCTGCCGGGCGGCGCCTTCGACGAGAGCGATCATCCGGTCCACGAAGGTCTGCCCGGGTGGGGCGGTGATCCGCACGACGATGCGGTCGGAGAGCACGGTGGTGCCGCCGGTGACGGCGCACCGGTCGCCGCCCGACTCGCGGATCACCGGGGCGGATTCTCCGGTGATCGCCGACTCGTCGACCGTGGCGATGCCCTCGATCACGTCGCCGTCCCCGGGAATCGTCCCACCGGTCTCCACCACGACGAGATCGCCCACGCGCAGCTCGGCGGCCGATACGGATTCCTCGGCGGCCGGACCGGTGAGGCGCCGGGCTGCCGTGTCCTGCTTGACCTTTCGCAGGCTCGCCGCCTGCGCCTTGCCGCGTCCCTCGGCGACCGACTCGGCGAGGTTGGCGAAGAGCACGGTGAACCACAGCCACGCCGCGATCGACCAGGCGAACAGGGTGGGTTCGACGATGGCCGCGACGGTGGCGACCGCCGACCCGACCAGCACGACGAACATCACCGGATTCCGCGCCACATGCCGGGGATCGAGCTTGCGGATCGCTCCCGGCAGGGCGTCTGCCAGCTGACGGGGGCTGAACACGCCCCCGCCGACACGATGCGGGCGGGAGGCGATCGTCTCCCGGTGGGAATGGACATCGACGGTCAATGCAGTGCCTCCGCGACGGGGCCCAGGGCCAGGGCCGGGAAGAAGGTGAGAGCCGCAACCAGTACGACGGTTCCGGTGAGCAGCCCGGCGAATGCCACACCGGTGGTGGGCAGCGTGCCCGCCCCGGCCGGGGTGCGCCGCTGGGAGGCGAGCAAGCCGGCCAGAGCCAGGACGAACACGATCGGCAGGAACCGCCCGAGCAGCATGCACATCCCCAGCGAGGACTGGAACCAATCGCTCGTGACGGTCAGTCCGCCGAACGCGCTGCCGTTGTTGTTCGACGCCGAGGCATAGGCATAGAGCACCTCGGTGAAGCCGTGGATCGCGCCCGGCGTGCCCGGGTCCCCGGAGTTGCCGAGATAACCGGTGGTGGGCGAGAGGATCACCGTGATTCCGGTGCCGACGAGTACCAGGGCCGGCATGACCAGGACCGTCAGCGCGGCAAGGGTGATCTCGCGCCTGCGCAGCTTCTTACCGAGGAACTCGGGGGTGCGCCCAACGAGCAGGCCCCCGACGAACACGGCGAGCACCGCGAGCACCAGCATGCCGTACAGGCCGGTGCCGACGCCGCCGGGCGCGATCTCGCCGAGCAGGATGTTCAGCAGAACGGCCCCGCCGCCCAGCGGGGACATGCTGTCGTGCGCCGAGTTCACCGCACCGGTGCTCGTGCCGGTGGTCGACACCGCGAACAGCACCGAACCGGGAATCCCGAACCGGACTTCCTTGCCCTCCATCATCGCGCCGGCGGCGTTCGCCGCCACACCCCGCGTACCGGATTCGGCGGCCAGCGCCACCGCCAGGACGGTGCCGTAGAGCACCGCCATCACGCCGAGGACGGTCAGGCCCTGCCGTCGGTTGCCGATCATCGTGCCGAACGTGCGCGTCAGCGCCACCGGGATCAGCAGGATCGCGAGGATCTCGACGATGTTGGTGACGGGGGTGGGATTCTCGAACGGGTGCGCCGAGTTCGCGGCGAGGACGCCGCCGCCGTTGGTGCCGAGTTCCTTGATCGCCTCCTGCGAGGCAACCGGTGCGAGCGCGTTCGTGACCGTGTCGCCGTCCAGTCCGGTCGCGGTGAAGCCGCTGCGATACGACTGGATCACGCCCTGGCTCAGCAGGATCAGGGCGATCACGAATGCCGGCGGTAGCAGGATCCGCAGGGTCCCGCGGACCAGGTCCACCCAGAAGTTGCCGATCTCGCCGCCGCGTCCGACGCGCACCAGACCACGGATCAGGGCGGTCACGACCGCCATCCCCACCGCCGCCGAGACGAAGTTCTGCACCGCGAGCCCGGCGGACTGGGTGAGTGGGCTCATCGTCGTCTCGGGCACGTAGGACTGCCAGTTGGTGTTGGTGACGAACGAGACGGCCGTGTTGAACGCTACGGCCGGGCTCACCCCCGCCAGCCCGTTGCTCAGCGGCAGGATGCCTTGAACGCGCTGCAGGAGATACAAGAAGAGCACGCTCGCCAGGGAGAAGCCGAGCACACTTGCGGCGTATCCGTACCAGGTCTGCTCGGCGCGGGGATCGATCCGGCACACCCGGTACATCAGCGACTCGATCCGCAGGTCCTTCCACCGGAGGTCGGTGTCGGTCGTGTAGACCCTCGCCATGTAGTCACCGAGCGGAACGTATGCCAATGCCAGGACTGCGACGACCAGGGCGATCTGCAGTCCCGCGGCAACAGCTGGAGTCATCGGATCGTCAGAACCTCTCCGGATCGAGCAGCGCGATCAGCAGGTACGCCACGAGTGCCACCGCGATCACGACGAGCGCGACACTCGCCGCGCCCGCCCAGGTCATCGGTTCGCCCCTCGCGCGTGCAGGGCACGCAGGACCAGAGCGCACACCAGGAACCCAGCCAGGATCAGCACCACGTACGCGGCGTCGGCCATGTCGTCTTCCCTTGTCGTAGACACGAATCAGGCGCCGATCGGCGCCCCGCACCACACTGTTGCACCGTGCGCTTCCCTCGACGGCGATCCATACGGAATCTTGATGCCCGCGGTCGATGTCCTGACGAGTTCTTTACACGCCGGTGCGGGTCCCGGCGGCGCAGTGCCCGCGGGTTCCGAGACCGGACGCTGGTCAGCGGATAGCGTCGACGGGTATGAGTGCCCGTCCGAGACCGCTGCCGCAGCTGCGTATGGCGGCTGCCGCGTACCGATTTCGCGAGAGCCTGTTCGCGCTGCCGACGTTGATCGTCGCTGCCGGGGTGATCCTCGCCGAGGTGACCGCGTACCTCGACCGCACCCTCCCCACCGACGTCGCGGGGTGGGCCGTGCAGATGAACAGCAACGGCGCGACGTGGCTGCTCAGTACCGTGGCGGGCGCGACGATCACCACGGCGGGGGTGGTGTTCTCACTGACCGTGGTCAGCCTGCAGCTGGCCAGCAGCCAGTTCTCGCCCCGGGTGATGCGCTCGTTCATCCGGGACCGCGTGAGCCAGACGGTGATCGGCATGCTCGTGGCGACGTTCGTCTACTGCGTGCTGACGCTGCGGCACGTGGGAGCCGAGGCTGCCGAACCGGCGCCGGGGGTGTCGATGACCGTGGCCCTGGTGCTGACGGTGGCAACCGTCGTCCTGATCGTCGCCTATCTCGACAGGCTCGCGCACGGACTGCAGGTCGGTGAGGTGGTGCGCACGATCGCCACCGAAGCGGACGGGGTGCTCGACGCAGCGGTTCGGGAGAGCCGCACGGAACGCCCGGCCGCGGCGGTGTCCCGGCCGGCTTCCGACGCGATCATGACGGTTCCGGCGGTCCGGGACGGCTGGGTGACCCAGGCGCCGACCGAGCATCTTCTCGCGTCGGTACCCCCGTCGACGGTGGTGCGCCTGGAAACGCGTCCCGGCGCCTACATCCATCGCGGCGAAGTGCTGTTGCGCGTGTGGCCGGTCCCGGACCGTGCCGACAGGGTCCGTCGCCGGCTCGAGGCCGCCGTGGAGATCTCCGACACCCGCACCATGCAGCAGGACGTGGATTTCGCGCTGCGCCAGCTGGTCGACATCGGCCTGCGCGCTCTCAGTTCGGCGATCAACGACCCCACCACCGCGACCGAGGTGGTCCTGCGCATCGGCAGTCTGCTGCGGACGCTCCTGACCGCCGAGGTGCCGCCGCTGTCGGTCGCCGGCGCCGACGGCCGGGTGCTGCTGCGCCCGTGGATGCTGTCCCCGCCGGAGTACGTCGAGCACGCCTTCGAGCAGATCCGGCAGGCGTGTCCGCGGCAACTGCACGTGGCCACCGCGGTCGCGCGGGTGCTGCGCATGCTGACCGACCATGTGCGGGCCGCCGACCGGGACGAGCACGTACCGGAGCTCGAGCGGCAACTGCGGTTGCTCGTCGAGTCCGTGGCCGCCGAGCCGGGGCACCACCCCGAGGACCTCGCCCGGTTCCGGGCCGTGGCCGAGTCTCCGGTCGACCCGGCCGAGCACGAGGTGGACTGAGCCGTCGCGCGTGACTCGCGCGACGGAATCCGCCCGGTGGTTCCCGAGCGGATTCCGGGTCGCGGCCGGTTACTCCTCGACGCCCATGTGGCGGATGGAGGGACCGCCCTTGTGGTCGCTCGAGCGGCCGAGCTTGGAATCGAGCAGGCTGCGCAGGCGGTGGACGGCACCGTCGAACGCTTCCTTCACCGAGCCGGCGTTGTGGGTGACGACGATCGGTTGCTGACCCGCGATGCGGGCCTCGAGGAGGCACCGCTTGTCCGTGGTGCCGAACTTCCCGGCGTTCTCGTCGCTGAGGTGGATCTCGAGCCGGGTGATCCGGTCGGCGAACCGCTCGACCGCGGACGCGAGCTCGCTCTCGAGGCGGTCGGCGATGTCGTCGTCGATCTGGATGTGGCTGTCCTTGTTGAGCTGGATCTGCATCGATCTGTCTCCTTCTCGGTCCGGCGATACGGCCGGAGGGGATCCCCCGGGTTCCGCACCGCGCCCGCTCCGATTCCACCCGAGCACGACGACGGGCGGCAACCCGGGTCCGTCTAGCCGGGTCCGTCTAGCCGGGGTTCTCGGGTTCGCGGCGGGAGAGCGCGCTCGGCCACCACACCCGCTTGCCGATGTCGATGGTCAGGGCGGGAACGAGCAGCGACCGGACCAGCAGGGCGTCGAGCAGCACGCCGAACGCGACGATGAACGCGATCTGGGCGAGGAACAGCAGCGGGATCACCGCCAGTGCCGAGAACGTCGCGGCCAGGACGATGCCCGCCGAGGTGATCACACCACCGGTCACGGTCAGGGCCCGCAGCGTGCCACGCCGGGTGCCCACGCGCGCGCTCTCCTCCCGCACCCGCGTCATCAGGAAGATGTTGTAGTCGATACCCAGCGCGACGAGGAAGACGAAGCCGAACAGCGGCACCACCGGGTCGGCGCCGGGGAACCCGAGCAGGTGGTCGAAGACCAGCGACGACACCCCGAGGGTGGCGGCGAAGGACACGACGACCGTCAGCATCAGCAGCACCGGGGCGACGATCGCGCGCAGGAGCAGGACGAGGATCAGCAGCACCACGGCGACGACGACGGGAATGATGACCGTGCGGTCGCGGGTGGCGGTGTTCTTGGTGTCCAGGTCCACCGCCGAGTTGCCGCCGACCAGCGCCTCGGCGTTCGGGATCCCGGCCACCGCGTCGCGGATGCGTTCGACGGTGTCCTCGGCGGCCAGCGAGTCGGCCGGGTCCGACAGGGTCGCCTGCAGCGCGACGCGGCCGTCGACGACGGTCGTCGCGCCGTCCGGCCCGGTCACCGGTACCACCTCGGTGACGCCCTCGATGCGGGCGGCGGCGGCGACGTCGCCCGCCGCGGACTCACGGGTGATGATCACCGCGGGCGATCCGGTGCCCGCATCGAAGTGCCTGCCGAGCACCTCCTGGCCGGTCACGGACTCGGTCTCGAGCAGGAAGATCTCGGACTGCGCGACGCCGTCGGCCTCGAACTGGGGCAGCAGCATCGCGAAGCCGACGAGCACGATGCTCGACACGACCCAGATCCGGCGCGGGTGGGCGCCGACCTTCCGGGCGAGGGCGCTCCAGAACCGGTGCGCCGAGGCGAGGTCGTCGCGATCGGCGTCGGGGTCGACGGTGGGCCGCTTGGGCCAGAACGCGGCGCGGCCGAGCAGCACGAGCGCGGACGGCAGGAAGGTCATGGAGGCGACGAACGAGGCGACGATGCCGATCGCGGCGACGGGGCCGAGGCCGCGGTTGGAGGTCAGGTCGGACAGCAGCAGGCACAGCACGCCGGCGATGACGGTGCCCGCCGACGCCGCGATGGGCTCCAGCGTCGCCCGCCACGCGGTGCGCATCGCGGCGAACCGGTCCTGCTCGAGGCGCAGTTCCTCGCGGTATCGGGACACCAGGAGCAGCGCGTAGTCGGTCGCGGCACCGAAGACGAGGATGAACAGGATGCCCTGGCTCTGTCCGTTGAGGGCGATGATGCCGGCGTCGGCCAGCAGGTACACCAGCAGGCTCGCCAGTGCGAGGGCGAACACCGCCGAGAGGATCACCACGAACGGCAGCAGCGGACTGCGGTAGACGACGACGAGGATCAGCAGGACCACGCCGCCGGCGACCAGCAGCAGCAGGCCGTCGATGCCCTCGAATGCCGTCGTCAGGTCCGCGATCTGCCCGGCGGGTCCGGTGACGAGGACCGTCAGCCCCTCGGGTGGGTTCGCGAGCTCCGCGCGCAACTCGTCGACGGCCTCGCCGACCTCTCCGGTGCTGTCGACGGGCACGATCAGCCGTGCGGCCTGACCGTCCTGCGACGGAACCGGCGGCGGGCCGGCGGACGCTCCCGCGAGGTAGGCGAGGTCGTCGGGGGTGATGCCGGACGGGCGTTCGGCGACGACGATCGCGGGCACGAACCGGGTGTCGGTGAAGTCCGCATAGAGTTCGCCCGCCCGGGTGGATTCCGCGGACGCCGGGAGGAAGGAGCTGTTGTCGTTCTGCTGGACCTCGCTGAGCTTGCCGGCGAAGGGGCCGCCGGCGCCCGCGATCGCGAGCCACGCGATGAGCAGCAGCGCGGGCAGCAGCCAGCGGATGCGGCGAGGTGAACGAGCCGGCGCGGTGACGGTGTTCAATCTTCCTCCAGGAGAATGCGACTACGCCGAGCCCAAATTACTCAGCTAGCTGAACAATAGTGAAAAGGTATCTCATGAGCGACGATCTCGAGAGCTGGCCGACCGGCCGGCTGCTGTCCACGGCCGCCCGGCTGGTGGAACAGGCCTGGGAATCGACTCTGCGCGCGCACGGCCTCACCCACGCCGGCCTGGTCGCCCTGCACACGATCGCGGACGGACCCCGCTCCCAGCGGGAGATGGCCCGGGCCTGCCGGGTGACCGACCAGACGATGAGCCGGACCGTCGAGCACCTCGAGCGGTCCGGCCTCGTCACGCGCGCCGTCGACCCCGCCGACGAGCGGCGCATGCGCGTACAGATCACCGAGTCGGGGAACGAGCTGTATCGGGCGATGATCGAACTCGAACGCACCGATGCGCAGCCGACGGCGGTGGTGTCCGACCCCGGCACCCTGCGCTCCCTTCTGATCGAACTGGTCCGATCGGCACAGCGTTGACCTGCCGCACCGCGGCTGTGTCGACCTGCCTCACCGCGGCTGCGTTAACCTGCCGCACCGCGGCTGCGTCGACCTGCCGCACCGCGGCGGACAGGTCCGTCCGGCGGGTCAGCCCAGCGGCAACTGTGCGAAGATCTGCGTCGGTTGCGTCGACCCACCCGGCGGTTCGACGCTGAAGGCCAGCGCGGTCGAATGCCCGACACCCTCGAGGACGGCCGTGGTGGACGGCGCCACCGCCTCGGCGTCCATGATGCCCGCGGATTCCGGGCCTTCGGGGGTGATCAGCCACATCTGGTAGACACTGCCCTCGGCGGGCGGTGTCACGTTGTTCATCACCAGAACACCGGCGTCGGCTTCCTTCGAGTACACCACCGTGGCGACTCCGCCGCCTTCGATCTCACCCGAGGTGGTGCGCACGTCCTCCGCCGCGAACACCTGCTCCGAAGTGGTCGCGGTCTTCTCCTGCAGCTGGGTCACAACGGCGAATCCACCCACGGCGATCAGGATCGCGGCCGCCGCGGTGAGCAGGAAGTTACGTCGCCGGTTGCGCCGCTCGTCCAGCGAGACCGGTGCGGCAGGCGGACCGGACTCGGCCGCGACCGCGTCGAGCAGGCGCTCACGCAGACGTGCAGGCGGCTCGGAGGCCGTCGACGCCGACACGACCGCCATCGTCTCCCGCACGGCCGCCGTCTCCCGGTCGAACGCCGTCACCACTTCGGGATCGGCTCCGGCCACCCGGGCCTCGATGTCGCGGCGCTCGGCGTCGGATACCGCATCGAGCGCATACACGACCGCGAGGTCGATCAGTTCGCGGTCGGAATCGCCGAAACCGGGCCGGGCCTCACTCCTCATCGCCCTGCACCCCCAGACATTTGCGTAGACGGAGTAGTCCGTCGCGGATTCTCGATTTTACGGTCGGTAGCGTGACCGAAAGTTGTTCGGACACTTCGCGGTACGTCAGGCCGCCGTAGTAGGCCAGTTCGACGGACCGCCGCTGCAGATCGGTCAGTGTGCCCAGACAGTGGGTGACCTGCTGCCGATCCTCGCGCCGGGCCGCCTCCTCGCTGACGACGTCGAACGCCGAGTCGACGTTGCTCGCGCCGTAGCGGGCCTCGCGGTCGGCCCCGGACTGTTCGGACCGCACCCGGTCGACGGCGCGGCGGTGCGCCAGGGTGATCAGCCAGGACAGCGCCGAACCCTGCGCGGCGTCGAACCCGGAGGCCGACCGCCAGACCTGCAGGTAGACCTCCTGCGCGGTCTCCTCGCTGTAGCCGGGATCGCGCAGGACCCGCAGGATCATGCCGTACACCCGGGCACGGGTCAGGTCGTAGAACTCGGCGAATGCAGCCGCATCCTGCGCCGCTACGCGCGCGAGCAACGCGTCGAGTGTGTCGGTACGTCCGCCGACGCCGGTCATCGGCTCTGTCCGCTCATCGAGCGAAAGCCTAGTCGGGCGATTCGGGCGGCTCAAGCGATCCTCCGGCGGACCGCCCGGGCGGCCGGGGCCGGGGGGTGAGGCAAGGGTCGAATCGAGCACGGCGGTCACCTCCGGAAAAGCCGGGGAGCTGCGGAACGGTGTGCGGCGTCAGGCATGGTCGCCTCCGGCGCCCCGGCCGGCCGGGGCCAGGGATTCGCGCAGGAACTCGGCGGTGACGGCATGCCACCAGCCCGGCTTGGTGAGCAGGAAATGCCCGCCGCCCGCCAGCGGCCGGAACTGGGCGTCGACGCCGCGGCCGCGGGCCCGGGCCGTCTGCACCGCGCTCACGCGCGGATCGCACCACGTGTCGGCGGTGCCGTGCACGACCAGGAGTCGTCGCTCGGGCGGGACGAGCGCGCCGTCGTCCTCGGGCCACCACGGTGCCAGCGCGACGACGGCCCCGACGCCCGGTTGGGCCGCGAGGTGGGCCGCGACCCGTCCGCCCATGGAGTGACCGACGAGCCCGATCCGGACGTCACCGCGCCGCCGGCGCACCTCGTCGAGGGCCCGCAGGGCATCGTGGACGGGACTCATCCGGTCCCCGTTCCAGCCGCGGTAGGTGTAGTGCACCTGGCCGACGGTGATGTCGTACATGCTCAGCCGGGACCGCAGGGACTCGGTCAGCAATGTCATCCGCAGCGCGGACAGGTGCCACGGCCGGGCGGCGGAGGTGCTGACCGGCTTGCCACCTGGCAGAACCAGCACGTGAGCGCGGGGCCGGTTCGATGCGATCTCCATGCCCGGTGTTCGGAGCGTGGCCCGAATCGGATGGGTCGAAAAAAATTCTCCACACCCACCCATCCGCCCTCCCGGCCGTGCCGAATGGCAGATGACACACCTGACCGACGTGGTCGCACGGATCACGACACCGAAGGGAAGAGGGCCATGGTTATCAACACGCGAAAGAGCTTGGCGGCAGTCGGAATCGGCGCGATGGCAATGATGGGTGTCGCGGCGTGCTCGTCCGACGACTCCGGTTCCTCGACGGCGACGTCGGCCACGTCGGCGATGGAGAACGCCACGTCGGCGATGTCGCCGACCACCTCCGAGGACGCCATGGCGTCGGGCCTCGTCGGCCCGGGCTGTGACGCCTACGCGGCCGCGGTACCGACCGGGCCGGGCTCGATCGAGGGTATGGCGCAGGAGCCGGTGGCCGTCGCTGCGTCGAACAACCCGGAGCTCACGACCCTGACCGCAGCGGTGTCGGGTCAGCTCAACCCCGAGGTGAACCTGGTCGACACGCTCAACGGTGGCGAGTTCACCGTGTTCGCGCCGGTCGACGACGCCTTCGCCAAGATCGATCCGGCCACCATCGAGAGCCTGAAGACCGACACGGCCACCCTCACCAGCATCCTCACCTACCACGTGGTGCCGGGTCAGATCCCGCCGTCGGACATCGAAGGCACCCAGACCACGGTCCAGGGCGGTACGGTCGAGGTGACCGGTAGCGGCGAGGAATGGAAGGTCAACGACGCCAACGTCATCTGCGGCGGTATCGAGACGGCCAATGCGACCGTCTACCTCATCGACACCGTCCTGATGCCGCCGGCGCCGCAGCAGTGAGCCGGTAGCACCCGAGGAGTGACGTGAGACGAACGATCCGAGGCCTCGCGGCGGCCGCTCTGGCCGCCGCGGGCGCCGCCCTCACGGCGGCACCGGCGCAGGCAGCTCCGCTCACCCCGGTGGCGGAGCTGGACGTGAACCGGTACATGGGCACCTGGTATCAACTGGCCGCCAATCCCGCGCCCTTCAATCTCGACTGCGTGCTCGACACCACCGCGAACTACACGCTGATCGACGAGCGCAACGTGCGGGTGGAGAACTCGTGCACCACCGTCACCGGTGAGCGGCGCGGAATCGTCGGCAACGCGCGAGTGAACGACACCGCCTCCTTGCATGTGAGCTTCCCCGGCGTGCCGACCCAGGATTCCCTGGACGGGCCGAGCAACTACATCGTCGGCTACCTCGCGGACGACTACTCGTGGGCGCTCGTGGGGGATCCGACCCGGGTTTCCGGGTTCGTCCTGTCCCGGTCACCGGTGGTCGACGCCGCCGCGTGGCAACAGATCCGGTCGGTGGTCGAGCAGCAGGGCTACAACAGCTGCCTCATGCTCACCTCGCCCACCACGGAGGGCCTACAGGAGATCAAGC
The DNA here is from genome assembly GCF_000256505.1 of Rhodococcus sp. P14. Taxonomy (NCBI): domain Bacteria; kingdom Bacillati; phylum Actinomycetota; class Actinomycetes; order Mycobacteriales; family Nocardiaceae; genus Rhodococcus; species Rhodococcus sp. P14. The sequence goes on from NZ_AJFC01000279.1 coordinate 24,504, forward strand.
CGCTCTGCACCGTGTGAACGGTGTTCTGCGCGTAGCGGACTCACCCCGGCCCCGCCTGCCCGGCCGAATGTCACATTGCGTCGGTTCCATCGATCGCATGTGACATTCGGTCGCGCGCGGGCGGCGCCGGAGCCCGGATGCGTTTCCCCCGGGCACGCCCCGGCTCTGTTAGGTTCGATTCGCGACGTGGACGAGCCTTCCGATCGTCGGACCCGGCTCGTCGCGACACGAGGAGCTGGTGAAGATGATCCGCGACGCATGGCGGGGTTTGCTCAAGCCCGTCTTCGTTCCCGCCTCGCTCGTGATCCTCGGGATGATCGTGTTCGCGGTCGTCTACGCGGGATCGGCCGAGGGGGCGGTCGACGCGCTCAACCGTGCCATCACCGACGGCGTCGGCTGGTGGTACATCCTGATCGCCACCGGATTCGTGATCTTCGCCCTGTACTGCGGCCTCAGCCGCGTCGGCAACATCAAACTCGGCCGCGACGACGAACAACCCGAGTTCGGAATGCTGTCCTGGTTCGCGATGCTCTTCAGCGCCGGCATGGGCATCGGCCTGGTGTTCTACGGTGTCGCCGAACCACTCTCGCACTACGTCGATCCCCCGCAGGCAGGCCGGATCCCCGGTTCGACGGACGCCGCCGCCAATCAGGCGATGGAACTGACCATGTTCCACTGGGGTCTGCACGCGTGGGCGATCTACGTCGTCGTCGGCCTCGGTCTGGCCTACATGACGTACCGCAAGGGCCGGCCGCTGTCGGTGCGCTGGCTGCTCGAACCGCTCCTCGGACGCGCCCGCGTCGAGGGACCGATCGGGCACGCGATCGACACGATCGCGATCGTCGGCACCCTCTTCGGCGTCGCCACCTCTCTCGGCTTCGGCGTCCAGCAGATCTCGGCGGGCCTCGACTACCTGGGCTGGGTCGAGACGAACAACTGGCTCACCGTCGGGCTGATCGTCGGGGTGACGGGCCTGGCGACCTTCTCGGTGGTCTCCGGCGTCTCGCGCGGCCTGAAATGGCTGTCCAACATCAACATGGTGCTGGCGGCCTCGCTTGCGGTGTTCGTCCTGCTGCTGGGGCCGACGCTGTTCCTGCTGCAGTCGTGGGTGCAGAACCTCGGCGGCTACGCGCAGGCCCTGCCGGAGCTGATGCTGCGCACCGCACCGTTCGCCGAGGACGGCTGGTCGGGCGCGTGGACGATCTTCTACTGGGGCTGGTGGATGAGCTGGGCGCCGTTCGTCGGCATGTTCATCGCCCGCATCTCCCGCGGCCGCACGATCCGGGAGTTCGTCTTCGGTGTTCTGCTCGCCCCCACGTTCGTCGCGTCGCTGTGGTTCACGATCTTCGGCGACTCCGGAATCCTGCGGCAGCGCGACGAGGGCACCATGCTCGCCGCGGACGGCACCGTGGACACCGACACCTCGCTGTTCGTCCTCCTCGACGGCCTTCCGCTGGCCGTGGTGACGAGCCTGCTCGCGATCCTCGTGGTCGTGTTCTTCTTCGTGACATCCTCGGACTCGGGTTCGCTCGTGATCGACATCCTCGCCACCGGCGGCAACCTCGAGACCCCGAGGATCACGCGCGTCTACTGGGCGGTGCTCGAAGGGATCGCGGCGGCGGTGCTGCTGCTCGTCGGCGGCAGCGGATCGCTGACCGCGCTGCAGACCGCATCCATCGCAACGGCGGTGCCGTTCTCGATCGTCATGGTGCTGGCCTGCGTGTCGATGCTCAAGGCGTTCCGCTACGAGGTGGCGACCGCGCCCCGGTACCTCCAGATTGCGGTGAGCGCGGCGACGCCCGCCCCGGGCGGCCACGGCGCCCCCCACCGGCGGGGCATCTCCGCGACGCTCGCCGGCCTCGACACCAACGGAAACGGCGCCGCAGCGCCGGAGACCCGCGCACCGCTCGTCGTCGCCGTGCACGAGCTGCCGGCCCGTTCGGTCAGCGTCGACGCCGACACCGGACGGGTCGAAATCGACCACGGTGCCCGCCCGCAGGACCCCCTCGGCGGCGAGGTGTTCGACACCCCGGAGTTCGCCGAGTCCGCCGAGGGCGTCGCGCAACGGGAAGCCGACGAGCGACGCGCGACCACCCGCGACTGACGCCCGCCGCGACCGTCAGTCCGCCGCGCCCGCCCGCCGCGACCCAATGTCACATTGCGTCGATCGAATCGACCGGATGTGACATCGGGTCGGCGGGCGGGGTGCGTGCCGGATCGCGAGCGGCGCGGTGCGCGGCGCCCGCGATGTTCTCGAGCATGCCCTTGAAGATGATGCCGTGGAACGGCACGAGCGCGTACCAGTAGACCCGTCCCGCAAGTCCCTTCGGGAAGAAGATCGCCCGCTGGTGCAGCCGGGCCCGGCCCGGATCGAGCGGTTCGATACGCCACTCGAGCCAGGCCCCGCCCGGTGCCCGCATCTCGGCCCGCAGCCGCAGCAGGGTGGGCCGCTCGAGGCGCTCGACGCGCCAGAAGTCGAGCGCGTCCCCGGTGTGCAGGGTGCGCGGATTCCGGCGGCCCCGGGACAGGCCGACGCCGCCGGCGAAGCGGTCGAGCCACCCGCGGATCGTCCAGGCGAGGGGGAAGGAGTACCAGCCGTTCTCGCCGCCGATGCTCTCGACGACCTCCCACACCGTGCCCGCGTCGGTGTCGCAGTCGATGCGGCGCTCGTCCACGAAGACCACCTCGCCCGCCCAGTGCGGATCGGACGGCAGCGGTTCGGCCGGCGCACCGACGGGTGACGCACTCGCCCAGGTGGTTTCGACGTCGCCGCGCTCGATCTTGCGTAGCGCCAGCCGGACCGCCTCGCGGTAGCCGGTCAGTCCGCCGGGCGGCGGGGGGATCACGTCGTCGATGTCGTGTTCGGAGACCACCGCGTCGTTGCTCAGCGATTCGATCAGGGCCCGGCCCAGCGACGGCGGGATAGGGGTGACCAGCCCGATCCACAGCCCGGCGAGCTTCGGGGTGAGGACGGGCAGCACCAGGATGCGCCGCCGGCGCAGCCCAGCGACCTCGGCATACACCTGCATCATCTCGCCGTAGCGCAGCACGTCCGGGCCGCCGATGTCGTAGGTGCGGCTGCGGGGGAGCGGAGCGGTGGCGGCGCCCACCAGGTAGTGCAGCACGTCGCGCACCGCGATGGGCTGGATCCTGTTGTTCACCCACTTCGGGGTGGTCATCAGGGGCAGACGGTTGCTCAGGTGCCGGATCATCTCGAACGACGCGGAGCCCGAACCGATCACCACCCCGGCCTGCAGCGCCAGGGTGGGCACCCCGGATTCGACGAGGATCCGGCCGACCTGCTCCCGGGACCGCAGATGGGTGGAGAGGTCGGCCGTGTCCGGATGCAGCCCACCGAGATACACGATGCGCCGCACCCCGGCCGCCCGGGCCGCGGCGGCCACGTTCTCGGCCTCCGCGCGTTCGGTGTCGATGAACTCTCCGCGCCCACCCATCGAATGCACCAGGTAGTACAGGACGTCGACGTCCCGGCAGGCGACGGCCAGGGACTGCGGATCGGTCAGGTCACCGCGCACGATCTCGACGTCGCCGGCCCACGGCACGTCCCGCAACTTGTCCGGGGTGCGGGCCAGGACCCGCACCCGGTGGCCGGCGTCGATCAGCAGCGGCGCGAGCCGGCCCCCGATGTAGCCGGTGGCGCCGGTGACGAGGATGCGCAGCGCAGGGGTGTTCATTCGTTCTCCACGATGTGACCGAGCTGATGGCGCAGGCAGGCTTCGAGCTTCGGCCGGCGGAACCGGTGGCCGTGGTCGACCAGGCACTGCGGGACCACGCACTGATCGGCGGTGGCCACCTCCCGCGCGCCCTCGTCGCCGAGCAGCAGCCGGGGCCCGAATCCCGGCACCGGCAGCAGCGCCGGCCGGTGCAGCACCCGCGCGAGCGTGCGGGTGTATTCGTCGTTGCGAACCGGTTCGGGGGCAACGGCATTGATCGGTCCCCTGATCCTCGGATCGGCGAGGGCCCGGTGGTAGACGTCGAGCAGGTCGTCGAGGTCGATCCACGACAGCCACTGCCGGCCGCTGCCGAGCCGGCCGCCGAGCCCGGCCTCGAACAGCGGGCGCAGCAGCTGCAGCGGCCCGCCGCGCGGGGTCTGCACGATGCCGGTCCGCACCAGCACCACGCGCAGTCCACCGGACGAGGCGGGAGCGGTGGCGGCCTCCCAGTCGGCGACGACGTCGGCGAGGAACCCGGACCCCTGCTGCGCGTCCTCGGCGAGCGGTTCGTCGCCCCGGTCGTAGCCGTAGAGCCCGATCGCCGACGCGGAGACGAACGTCGCCGGCCCGTTGGGGGTGCGTGCCGCGAGTTCGGCCAGCAGCCGGGTGGGCCGGATCCGGCTGTCCCGGATCGCGGCCTTGTGGGCGGCGTTGAAGCGACCGGAGATCGAGGCGCCGGCGAGGTGGACGACGGCGTCGATGCCCTCGAGCAGGTCGGGTGCGGGCGCGTCCGGATCCCAGCGACGTTCGTCGTCGCCGCGCGGTTCGCCGCGCACGAGCCGGACGACCCGGTAGCCGCCGGTGCTCAGGTAGGCGCACAGCGCGGTGCCGACGAGACCCGACGATCCGGTGACGGCGACCGTCGCGGGTCGCACTCCCTGCTCGTGCGACCACTGATGGGCGGCGAGGTCGTCGGCGAGCTGGCGGTGCCGGTAGTAGAAGGTCTGCTTCAGCAGCAACTCCGGGACGGGCGTGTCGACTCGGTCGACGACCCGGGTGCGACGGGAGCCGAGCGCCTCGAAGGTGTGCTCGTGCCGCCACGGCATCACCAGTCCGGCGGGCAGCGAGGTGAGCCCGTCGCGGCCGACGCTGTCGACGAATCGCGCGGGCGGGTCGTAGGCGTCGGCCTGGTGTTCGGCGACCCACCGCAGTCCGCCGGGCAGGCCGAGCACGGCCCGGCCCGACTTCAGGGACTCGCTCTCGGAGATCACCCGCAGCGGCTGCCACGGGGGGAGCAGACGCATGATCGCGCCCGGCCGGCTGTGCCAGTCGAAGACGTCGCCGCGCGGCGCGTCGACGACGCTCGAATACGTGATGCCCATCGTGCCTTCCTCCGCCTGGTCCGGGTTCGCGGAAGCGGCGCCGGGATCGTCCCGGCGCCGCCGCGGAATCAGCTGGGAATCATGTTGATCAGGATGGTGTAGGCGTTCACCAGAGGAGTGTGGATTGCCATGAACGCTGTCTCGACGAGTTCTCGCACGGTGGTGTTCCTCTCGGTTGTCCGTCCGGGACGGGCGTTCCGTCCCCTCGGTATTCGGAGTGGTGCGCGGCCCGGATGGGTCAGCCTTTTCCGCCGATCCGCCCGTAGCGGTCGAGCGCCACCTGTCTTTCGTGGGCGTGGTCGACGATCGGCTCGGGGTACCCGTCCGGCGGGCCGTCCGGGAGCCGGTGCACGCGTTTGCCGTCCACACCTCGCAGTTCGGGTACCCAGCGGCGCACGTATTCACCCGTCGGATCGAACTTCTCCCCCTGCGTGAGCGGGTTGAACACCCGGAAGTAGGGCGCGGCGTCGGTACCGCTGCCCGCGGTCCACTGCCACCCGTGCTGATTCGAGGCCAGGTCGCCGTCGACGAGCCGGTCCATGAAGTGCCGGGCACCCCACCACCAGGGCAGATGCAGATCCTTGGCGAGGAAGGACGCGACGATCATCCGGAGCCGGTTGTGCATCCAGCCCTCGGCGAGCAACTGCCGCATGCCCGCGTCGACGATGGGGAAGCCGGTGCGGCCCTGCTTCCATGCGGCGAAGTTGCGTTCGGCGTCGGGGCCGCGGTCGTAGGCGATGTCGTCGAAGCGGCGGTTGTAGTTGCGGCGGGCCGTGTCGGGCCGGTGGTACAGCACGTCCGCGTAGAAGTCGCGCCAGGCCAGTTCGCTGCGCAGACGGTTCGCGCCCGCGCTGCGCTCGGAGCGCACGTCGTGCAGGAGGGTGCGCGGATGGATGCACCCGAATTTCAGGTACGGCGAGAGACGGCTGGTGCGATCGAGATCGGGCCGGTCCCGGTCGGTGTCGTAGTGCGGCAGGTCGTCGTCGCGGAACTCGTGCCAGCGGTGCAGCGCGGCCGCCTCACCGGCGGGCGGCAGCGTGGCGCCGTCGAGGTCGTCGTCGGCGGGGATCGGTACGCGCGCGTCGAGACCGCCGGGGTCGATCCAGTCGACGGTGCCGGCGTCGGTGACGGCGGGTGCGCGCCAGCCGTGCTCGTGCCACGCCCGTTGGAAGGGGGTGAACACCTTGTAGGGGGTGTCGTCGCTCTTGCGGATGCGGCCGGGGGCGACGGCGTAGGGCGAGCCGGTGCGCAGCAGCGGGACGTCGCCGAGCGCCCGCTCGACGGCGTCGTCGCGGCGGGTGCCGTACGGTCCGCGGTCGGCACTGACGTGCACCGCGTCGGCGTCGAGTTCCCGGGCCAGCGCCGGAACGACCGTGGCGGGGTCGCCGTGGGTGACGAGCAGACGGCCGCCGAGATCCTCGTCGAGGGCGCGCAGGCACCGCATCAGGAAGGTGCGGCGCGGGGAACCGGAGGGACGCAGCAGCGACTCGTCGAGCACGAACAGGGCGAGGGCACGGTCGGTGGAGTCGGCGACGGACAGCAGGGTGGGCAGGTCCCGCAGCCGCAGGTCGCGGCGGAACCAGACGATACCGGGGCGGCTCACCCGTCCAGTGTGCGGGAGAACGGGGCCGGGCGGGCGGGGAGCGGTCGTCCCGGGTGAGAGACTGGCCCCCATGTCCGACGTGTTCGAGGTGCCCATCCGCGACGAGTCCATCCGGCTCGGTCAATTCCTCAAGCTGGCGAGCCTGATCGAGTCCGGCGCCGAGGCGAAGGAAGTGATCGCCGAGGGGCTCGTCAGCGTCAACGGCGAGGTGGAGGTGCGGCGCGGGCGGCAGCTGCACGTCGGGGACGTCGTGGAGATCGGGACCGCCGCCGCGCGCGTGACGTCGGGGGCGTGAGCCCCGAGGTGACGGCGGTACGACTACAGCTGCCGTCTCCGGAATCCTCGAACCCCTGCGATTTTCAGGGGAGCTGCCGCACCTGCTTGCCGAGGGCGAACAGGCGGTGCGCGAGCCTCATGACGGGAATGCCCAGCGGAATCAGGATGATCGTCACGCACAGCACCCCGCCGACGAGCCACACCACCGCCGCGAGGAGTCCCACCACCGCGCCGAGCACGGCCGTGAGGATCCCCAGCACCGCATTGAGCAGGCCCTTCAGCGCTCGCATGACGACCTCCTGGTTATCAGTGTGCGCGCATACGGGCCGGGGCGCACCCGTTTTCGGTCGACCTCGCCGCACCGGACCGGCCGGCAGCCGATGCCCGGGTGCGGGAGACGGACGCCGTCCCGGATGTGTTGTCAGCCGGTCTCGTCCGTGTCCTTGTCCCCGTGGTCCTTCTCCTCGCGCCGGTCCAGGATCCCGGCGGTGACGCCGTACGGCAGGAAGCGCACCGATCGGCGCGGGTCGGTGTTGTTCTTGTGCGCGCGCAGCGCCTCGAGTTCGGTGGGGAAGACCTGCTCGACGCGGGCGGTCCCGTCGTCGTCGAGCGTGTAGATCACCCACACACCGTCGCCGGTCTCGCCGGCGGTGGGCGGTGCCGGGCGGGTGCGGGGTGCGCCCGCGAGGTCGGGGAAGATGCTCGCCCACGGGATTCCGGCGTCCGGTTGCTCGACGAGCCGGCCGATCTTGGCGGCCAGATCGCGCAGCCCCTCCCCGGCGTCGCGGAAGACACGGTCGAGGTCCTCCGGGTCGAATCCGAACGGGTTGTTCTCGCCCATGAGGGCCTCCTGAGGTCGCGGGCCGCGCGTGCGGCCGTGATTCCTCCAGTGTGGGCACTGTCGCCGGACCGCGCCACCATCCCGGTGTGGCGCGACCTCAGGAGGCGTGCGCCGCGCGGACGTTCTGCGACCAGTCGTGCACCCAGGCGGGCAGGTCGGGCAGGTCGGTGAGGGCGGGGAACGCCTGCGCGACGGTGTCCGGCGGGACGGAGCGGCCGTCGCGATCGAGCACGCGGAGTCCGATCACGGCCCGGGCACTGCTCGCCCCGTCCACCGTCACGTGCTGTTCGACGTACAGGTTCCTGGCGTCGGTACCGAGGAGGCGGGTCGCCACGTCGAACTGCTGCCGATGCCGCAGCGACCGGTGGTAGGTCGCCGTCTGGACGACGACGACCGTCTGCCACCGGTGCCGGCGGAGGGCCTGCCAGAGTCCGGTGCGGACGAACAACTCGAACCGGCCGAGGTCGAGAATGGTGAGGTACCGGCCGTTGTTCATGTGCATCGCCGCGTCGAGGTCGGCGACGGCCACGCGGAACGGAGTGTGCACCGTCTCGTGCGGCCGGACCGGATCCGCCTTGCGGGCGCGAAGAAATGTCCGCGCCGTACGCAGCGCCATGAGCATGCCGGCCCCCGGTCAGTTCTCGGCGCGGACGACGATGCCGTCGTGGTCGCTGTAGAGCATCTCGCCGGGGTTGAAGGTGACGCCGCCGAACTCCACCGGCACGTTCTTCTCGCCGGACCCCGTCTGGGTGCTCTTGCGCGGGTTGGTGCCGAGTGCCTTGATGCCGATCCCCAGGGTGCGCAGGATCGCCGAGTCCCGGACCGCGCCGTTGACGACGACACCGGCCCAGCCGTTGTCGACGCCGCGGCCGGCGATGATGTCGCCGACGAGAGCGGTGTGCACGCTGGCGTCGCCGTCGACGACGAGGACACCGCCGTTGCCGGGCTCGCTCAGGGTCTGCTTGACGAGCAGGTTGTCCTGGAAGCAGCGGATGGTGGTGATCCGGCCGGCGAAGACCTCGTGGCCGCCGAACTGGATGAACTGCGTGTCGCAGCTGCGGATGTCGGGGCCGATCTCGTCGGCGAGGTCGGCGGTGGCCGGAACGTCGTGGGTGGAGGGTTCGCTCATGTCGCCGAGAGTAGTAGGAGAACGCCGTCCGGTCGGCGCGGGGCGGATACCGGCAGATCATCTGCCTGTTTGAGTTCCAAACGGGTAGATTCTTGTATCCTAAGAGCCATCGGGGCTGGGATGGATTTCGCACACAGGACGGTCAAATGCCACTCGACGGAAGCTCGACGGTTGTTCGCGTGCCCAAGGCAGGTGAGCTGATCGCCGCGAGCCTGCGCCGGCAGATCATCACCGGGGAACTGCACGCCGGCGAGCCGTTGCCGAACGAGGCCGCGCTCATGGAACGCTTCGGCGTTTCCCGTCCCACGCTGCGGGAGGCCTTCCGCATCCTGGAGTCGGAAGGCATCATCACCGTCCTGCGCGGCGCCCACGGCGGCGCCCGCGTGCAGGCACCGGACGGCTCGACCGCCGCCCGCTACACCGGCCTGCTGCTGCAGTACCGGGGAGTCCCGCTCGCCGACGTGTACCGCGCCCGCACCGAACTCGAGGTGGACGGCGTCGGCCTGCTCGCCGCCGCCCCGGCCGGGCGGATCGACACGCTCGCCGAACTGGTCGAGCGGGGCGAGGGCCTCCTCGGCGACCCCGCGGCCTTCGCCAGGTACGACACCGAGGTGCACCGGGCGGTGATGGAACTGGCCGGCAACCAGACGATGGCGGCCCTCGCGGGGATGCTGCTCGACATCATGGACGCCCACAACGCGCTGTATCTCTCCACGCGCGCCGATGCGGCGGATCGTCCCGAGGCGGCGGTGGCGTTGCGCGCCAACCGCAAGCTCGTCACACTGCTGCGCGAAGGCGATTCCGAAGCGGCACAAGCATTCTGGCGCAGGCACCTCGACAGCGTCGAGCAGTACATGACGGGTGATTCGGCGACCACCCTCGTCGAGGTCCTGTCCTAGGACGTCGCGCGCCCGGTCGGCGCGTTCAGTCCGGGGCAGCGCGTCGAGTGGGTGTCACGCCGCCGATCTCGGCGCAGGCACCTCCCGCTCGGTCAGCGCCCGCTCGGTCAGCGCCCGAATCGCCGCTCGTACTCGTCGCGTTCGCGATCGGCCCGCACGCGCGCCTTCTCGCCGAGCAGGTTCGGGTCCAGGCCGTGCTGCTCCAGGCGGTGCCGCCGCCAGATCTGCATCAGGGCGATCGCGAAGTACACCAGGGGGATGAACAGCAGCGCCATCATCGCCAGCGGCACCCACACCGGCCCGGGGATGAGCAGGAACAGCGCGAGGAACGGCACGATCGGCAGGGTGAACCGCACGAGGTACCGCACCGTCGCGCCGGGGCCGACGAGGTCGTTGCGGACCCAGTCCTGAAGCGAGTCGGGGAGCGTGCGGCCGAACAGGTATCCGACGTACTGGGGGAAACTCGGTCGTGCACTACTCGTCATGCCACCGAGGATAGGCCGCTCATCCGTACAGCCCGCTGAGCCGGTCGGAGAAGTTGTCGATGACGATCTTGCGACGCAGCTTCATGCTCGGCGTGAGGTCCCCGGCCTCCACCGACAGCTCGCGGTCGATGATGGTGAACTTCTTGACCTGCTCCCACCGATTGAGCTGCTCGTTGAGCTGGTCGATGTAACCGCCGATGAGGTCTCGGGTCTTCTCGTCGTGCGCGATCTCCTCGAACGACTTGCCGCCCAGGCCGTTCTTCTCGGCCCACTCGTGGATCGCCTCGGGCTCGAGGCCCACCAGCGCCACGCAGTACGGCTGGCCTTCGCCGTGGACGATGATCTCGCTCGCATAGGGGCACAGACCCTTGAAGGTCGCGGCGATGGCGGACGGCGCGACGTACTTGCCCTGTGACGTCTTGAACATGTCCTTCTTGCGGTCGGTGATCCGCAGGAACCCGTCGGAGTCGACCTCGCCGATGTCCCCGGTGTGGAACCAGCCGTCGTCCTCGAACGCCTCGGCGTCCGCGTCGGGACGATCGTGGTAACCGCTCATCACACCGGGACCCTTGATGAGGATCTCCCCGTCCTCCGCGATCTTGACCTCGGTCTCCGGGAAGGGCCAGCCGACCGTGCCGAAACGGTACGCGAGCGGCCGGTTGAGGAACGACGCGGCGGAGGTCTCCGACAGTCCGTAGCCTTCGAGGACGATGATGCCGACGGCATCGAACCACTGTGCGACGTCGCGGTCCAGCGGAGCGGACCCGGAGACGAAGAACCGCAGCCGGCCGCCGAACCGCTCCCGGATCTTGGTGAAGACGAGCTTGTCGGCGAGCTTGTACTGCAGCCGGTCCAGCGGCGACGGGTTGCGGTCCTCCTGCTTGGCCTTCGAGACCCGTGTTCCGACCCCCACGGCCCAGTCGAAGATCTTCTTCTTGGCGCCGCCCTCCTCCGCCATCATCGCCTCGATGCGCGCGTGGGCCTTCTCGAACACGCGCGGCGCCGCGCCCATGAAGGTCGGCTGCACCACGGCGAGGTTCTCCACGATCTTCTCGACCCGGCCGTCGATGGCGGTGGGCATGCCCACCTGCAGCGGCAGGCTCAGCAGCACCTTGCCGAACACGTGCGACAGGGGCAACCACAGGTACTGCAGGTCGTCCGGACCGAGAATGCCGAGGGCATCGACGGCGGCGGCGGTGTACGTCCACGCCGAGTGCGGCAGCCGCACGCCCTTCGGCTTGCCGGTGGTGCCGGACGTGTAGATGAGGGTGGCGAGGTGATCCGGCCGGATCTCCCGGACCCGGTCCTCGACGGCGTTCGGCGACTCCGCGATCAGCTGCCGGCCGCGCTCCTCGAGGTCGGCCAGGGTGATCACCCAGTTCCCGTCCCCGGGGCCGTCGATCACGACCACCTGCTGCACGTCCGGTAGCTGTGCGCGCTGCTCGACGAGCTTGTCGACCTGTGTCTTGTCCTCGGCGACGACCACGCGGCTGCCCGAGTTGGAGACGATGAACCCGACGTCGGGAGCCTTGGTGGTGGGGTAGACCGTCGTGGTCGCAGCGCCCGCGCACATCACCGCGAGGTCGACGATCACCCACTCGTACCGGGTCGACGACGCCAGCGCGATCCGGTCCTCGGGCTCGATGCCGAGCGCGATCAACCCGGCCGCCAGCAGACGGACGCGGTCACCGACCTGCTGCCAGGTCACGCTCTCCCACCCGTCGTCCTTCGGGAACCGGAACGCCTCCGTGCCCGGGCTGGCCGCAATTCGGTCGAGGAAGAGCTGAGCCACCGACGGGGCCCGCTTCTCGATCTTCGAGTGGTCGACCGGCTCGTCGGAGATTCGCAGCGCTGTCATACCCCGAGTCTAGAAAGGCCGCACGCACCGCGGGGAGGGTTTGGGCTGTTCACTCCGGCTTCCGGCCCACGCTTACCGCGCCTGCCGGTGCTGTCGGGCGTGGGCGAGAGCCGCGGCCGCCCGCAGCACCCGCGGTGCGCGCCGGGCGGTGCGGCGCCCGGTCCGGTCGAGCACGGACAGGTCGAGGGACCGGCGCGCGATCGGCGTCGGTCCGTGATCGCGTCGGTGAGCCGCACCCACTGCGCGACGAACCTCGCGGCTGTCTCGCCGGGGTCGTGGCCTGGGGGCACCGTCCGCCTGCGGGGGACGATGAAGACACTTCTGCATTCGGTCTAGGTTTACGGCTTACAGATGGTGACGAAAATTACCATTTACGCACAATACCGTTTACTTATGGCGATGGGACA
>NZ_AJFC01000280.1:0-15935 GCF_000256505.1 Rhodococcus sp. P14
CTCGCCGACCTCACCACCGGCCTCGAGGCGGTCGCGTCTTGACGGCGCGCGTCGACCGGCGCCACGTGGAACTGCCGCCGGAGGACGGCCGTCTCGGGACCGTCGACATCGGGCCGCTGACGCTCGAGTCCGGCGCCACCCTGCCCGACGTGACGGTGGCGGTGCAGCGATGGGGCCGGCTGTCGCCGTCACGCGACAACGTCGTCCTCGTCGAACACGCCCTCACCGGGGACTCGCACGTGACCGGGCCGGCCGGACCCGAACACCCGTCGCCCGGCTGGTGGACCGGGATGGTCGGTCCGGGCGCGCCGATCGACACCGACACGTGGTGCGTTGTGGCGACGAACGTGCTGGGCGGCTGCCGCGGCACCACCGGACCGGGTTCGCCCGCCCCGGACGGCAAGGCGTGGGGCTCCCGGTTCCCCGGCATCACGGTGCGCGACCAGGTCGCCGCCGAGGTCGCGCTCGCCGATGCGCTCGGCATCGACAGGTTGGCGGCCGTGACCGGCGGGTCGATGGGCGGCATGCGGACGCTCGAGTGGATCATCGGGTATCCGGAACGGGTGCAGGCGGCCCTCGTCCTTGCCGTCGGGGCCCGCGCCACCGCCGACCAGATCGGCACCCAGACCACGCAGATCGCCGCCATCACCGCCGACCCGGACTGGCAGGGCGGGGACTACTACGGAACCGGACGTGTGCCGCGGACCGGGCTGGGCATCGCACGGCGGATCGCGCACCTGACCTACCGGACCGAGGGCGAACTCGACACCCGCTTCGCGAACTCCCCCCAGGGAAGCGAAAACCCCTGGAACGGAGGGCGATACGCGGTACAGAGCTACCTGGAGCACCAGGCCGACAAACTCGTCGCGCGGTTCGACCCCGGTACGTACGTCGCGCTCACCCAGGCCATGAATCGGCACGACGTCGGACACGGGCGGGGCGGTGTGGCCGCGGCACTCGGCTCCACCCCGGTACCGACGATCGTCGCCGGTGTGGATTCCGACCGCCTGTATCCGCTGCGCCTGCAACAGGAGATCGCCGACGGCCTGCCGGGCTGCGACGGGCTGCGCGTCCTCGAGTCCCGGGACGGTCACGACGGTTTCCTCACCGAGGCCGGCGCCGTCGCCAAACTCCTGACCGAGCTCGTCACCCTCGCACGAGGCTGAGGGCCGCGCGCCGCCGGGCCGCCGCGGCCCGGCGGCTCATCCGGTGCCGAGCGGATCGATCGAGACCGCCAGCGCGATGACGAGTCCGCCCACGACGAGGAGCGCGGACACGTCGAAGGCCCGGCTGCGCACGGCGAGCACCCCGACCTCGTCCTCGGGGACCCACAGGCGCAGCAGACCGGCGAGCAGGGTGGCGCTGCCGAAGACGAACGCGCCACGACGCCACCGGTCCGCCACCACGAGGATCACCGCCGCAGCGATGACGACCGTCACCGCCAGCAGCGGTAGGTTCCGCCGGGCCAGCCGCAACCAGCGCTCCGCGCCGGCCAGGTGCACCACGGGCTCAGCGGCCGGCGAGCTGTTCGGCTCGCTCGACCACGTTCGCCAGCAGGAACGCACGGGTCAGGGGTCCGACGCCACCGGGGTTGGGCGACAGGAACCCGGCCACGTCGCCGACGTCGGCGGCCACGTCGCCGCGCAGGCCCTCCGGGGTCCGGCTCACCCCCACGTCCAGGACCGCCGCACCCGGCTTGACCATGTCCGCGGTGATCAGTCCCGGCACACCCGCAGCGGCGACGACGATGTCCGCACGCCGTACCTCCGCCGCGAGATCCTTCGTGCCGGTGTGGCAGAGGGTGACCGTCGCGTTCTCGCTGCGGCGGGTGAGCAACAACCCGATCGGGCGGCCGACGGTGACGCCGCGGCCCACCACCACCACGTGGGCACCCGCGATCGGGACCTCGTACCGGCGCAGCAGATGCACGATGCCGCGCGGCGTGCACGGCAGGGCCGCCTCCTTGCCGAGAACCAGGCGGCCGAGGTTGATCGGGTGCAGACCGTCGGCGTCCTTGTCGGGATCGATGCGCTCGAGGGCGGCGTTCTCGTCCAGGTGCTTCGGCAGCGGCAACTGCACGATGTAGCCGGTGCAGCCGGGGTCGGCGTTCAGCTCGTCGATCACCGCGTCGAGCTGCTCCTGCGTCGTGTCGGCGGGCAGGTCGCGGCGGATCGAGTTGATGCCGACCTTGGCGCAGTCGTTGTGCTTGCCGCGCACGTACGCCGCGGATCCCGGGTCGTCGCCGACGAGCACGGTGCCGAGCCCGGGGGTGATGCCCTTCGCCTTCAGCGCGGCCACGCGGGCCTTCAGGTCCTCGAAAATCTCGTCGCGGGTCGCTTTGCCGTCCAGGATCGTCGCAGTCACGACCACCATTGTCTCAGGTCGCCCGGCAACGTCGGACGCAGCCTCACCGGCGGAGGTGCTCGCGTACCCGGACAGCCGCGCGTCCGGCACCGCACGGCCGTCCGCCCCGGGCGTGGACGGTCCCCGGCGGCACCGCCGGAGGTGCGGCTGGCAAGCTGAATCGGTGTTCCGAGTGATGTTCTACGAGCCGCGCATCCCACCCAACACCGGTAATGCGATCCGCATGGTGGCCGGGACCGGCTGCGAGCTGCATCTGGTGGAGCCGCTCGGATTCGATCTCTCCGAGCCGAAACTGCGGCGTGCGGGCCTGGACTACCACGATCTGGCGTCGGTGAGCGTGCACGAGGACCTCGAGACCGCGTGGGCCGCGCTGCGGCCGGAGCGGGTGTACGCATTCACCGCACATGCGAGCGTGTCGTATGCCGCGCTCGAGTACCGGCCCGGCGACGTGTTCCTCTTCGGGCCGGAACCCACGGGACTGCCCGACGAGGTGCTCGCCGATCCCCACGTCACGACCCGGGTGCGGATTCCGATGCTGCCGGGCCGGCGCTCGCTGAACCTGTCGAACGCGGCGGCGGTGGTCACGTACGAGGCGTGGCGTCAGCACGGTTTCGCGGGGGCCGTCTGAACCGGCCGGGCAACGGACCCATCCGCGCCGGGGACGGCCCCGAATCCCCTTCGACGCCGCGCGGAGCCTCGTCGTGGGGAAACGCCGCAACTGTGGGAACGTGGAACGGGGAGGTGGAGACGTCGTGACTCTTGTCGTGCTGGTCGACCGCGACGGTCGGGAAGTGGGAACGGCCGAGAAGGTGGCAGCGCACCGCCCTCCGGCTCCGCTGCATCGTGCTTTCTCGGCGTTTCTGCTCGATGCCGACGGCAACGTCCTGCTGCAGCGCAGGAGCCTGGACAAATACCACTTCGCCGGCCTGTGGGCCAACAGCTGCTGCGGGCATCCGCTCCCGGGTGAGAGCGTGCTCGAGGCCGCGGCCCGGCGCAGCTGGGAGGAACTGGGTGTGCACCCGTCGGGCCTGCGAGAGGTGGCCTCGGTCGTCTACTCCGCCCACGATCCGGGTTCGTCGCTCATGGAGCACGAATTCGACCACGTCGTCGTCGGACGCGTGCACACGGCGCCCCGTCCCGTCCCGAGCGAGGTGGCCGAGGTGCGGTTCCAGTCCCTCACCGAGGTCGTGCGCGACGTGGAGCAGTCCCCCCAGGTGTTCGCGCCGTGGATGCCGCACGTCCTCGGCGCGGTGCTACCGTCGCTGACCCGGTAGGCCGGCGGCTCCTGGGCGACGGCCCGGACGTCGGTGTCCCGCCTCTCGTTGCGCTGCACGAAGAACGGGCCCGCATCGAATCGTTATACGTCGTTATCATTTCGTTATTTCCCCGCGTCGGCCGTGACACCGGCGCCGGGGACTCTCGGTATCCGGATCGATTCCGGGGCACCCGGCGACGCGCTCGCCGCCCGGCAGTCGGACGAACGACTCGGAGAACAGACATGGCGGCACCACACCTTCCCCACCGTCCGAAGAATCCGTCGGCACTGCTCGAGGATCCACACGCAGGCGTCGCCCTCACGGGCGTCCTCACGGTCGTGGGTGCGCTCGTCGCCGTGGCCATGGTCGGTTCCGCGCTGCTGGCCGTCGCCCTCGCCGCCATCGTGGCAGGCGCCGTGGCGATCGTCGCCGCCGCGATCTGACGGCAGGCCGGACGCTCCCGTGCGAGCGCGCCCGGTCAGACCCCGACTTCCACGTCGCGGCCGGACTGCTGCCAGGCCACGGTTCCGCCGGTCACCGACACGGCGTTGATGCCACGTCCGACCAGATAGCCGGCGGCCTGCGAACTGCGTCCACCGACCGCGCAGATCACGTAGACCGTGTCCGCGTCCGGAATCTCGTCGGCGCGGGCGACGAACTCGCTGAGCGGGATGAGCGTCACCCCGGGCACTCGCACCTGCAGGTACTCGTCGCGCTCACGGACGTCGATGACGGGGGCACCGGCGGCGAGCGCGGTGTCCAGGGTGGCCAGGCCGACCTCACGCATCCTGGTCGTTCCTCTCCGGGTTCGGGACTGGTTCCGGTCTGCCCCGCCGCGCGACGAGCCGGACGACCACGTAGACGACGGCTGCGCACACGGCGAGAAACCCCACCCACGGTAACGCGACCCCCAGAGCGACCACCGACCCGGCCAGCGCCGAGCGCAACGCACCCCATCCGGCGAGGACCCCGTCCACGAAACTGTCCCGGTCCGCCCGGCGCTCCGCCGAGATCTCCACGGTCAGCGTGGACAGCTCGATCTGGTCGGCGAGGTAGCGCTGCTGGGCGACGAGACCGTCGAGTTCGCTCTGACGCTGCGCCAGCGCGTTCTCTGCCTCGATGAGGTCGGCGGTGGTCGCGGCCGAGGCCATCAGCGCGCGCAACCGGTCCACCGACGACTGCAGGGCCGCGATCCGCGCCTCGAGATCGGTGTACTGGAGCGTGACGTCCTCGCGGGTGGTGGTCAGGCTGGTCACGTCGCCGAGCCCGCGGATGTCCTCGATCGTCCCGGTGAGCCGGTCCGCCGGCACCCGGACGGTCAGCACACTGGCGGCGCCCGGCTGCTCGGTGACCGAGTCCACCCGGCCGCCGGCCGCCTCGACGAGCGTCACCACCTGTCGTCCGGCAGCGACCGGATCGCCGGCACGCAGCACCAGGTGCCCGGTGACGATCTCCTTGCGCGAAGTGGGCTGCGCGTCCGCAGGTGCCGATTCGCGGGTGCCGTCGGACAGGGACGGCTGCGGTGGTGCGGCCGCGGTTCCGTCACCCGCCCCCTCGCCGCCTCCGGCGCATCCGGCGAGGAACAGCAGGGCGAGCAGGATCACCAGCGGGCGTCGCATGCCGCAGGATGCTAACGGAAGTCGCGGGACTTTCCGGTGATGCGCAGATCCATGCGCTGCAACCGGTCCGCGACCACCGTCACCGCTCCCTCCGCGTTCTGCACCCGTCCGCGTACCAGCAGCGCCGGTGCGGTGTGCGCGAGCGTGCGGTACCGCGCCCACAGCCCCACGGAACACACCACGTTCACCATCCCGGTCTCGTCCTCGAGGTTGAGGAAGGTCACGCCCTCGGCGGTCGCGGGTCGCTGCCGGTGCGTGACCGCGCCCCCCACGAGCACCCGCGCCCCGTCGGCGACCTGCAGCAGCTGCGCCGCCGGCACGACGCCGAGCGCGTCGAGCTGCGGGCGCAGGAACTGGGTGGGATAGCTGTCCGGGGAGATCCCCGTCGCCCACACGTCCGCGGCGGCCAGCTCGACATCGCTCATGCCGGGCAGTGCGGGGGCCTGCGTCGACGCGCCGACGCCGGGCAACCGGTCCGGCCGTTGCGCCGCAGCCGCGCTCGCCGACCACAGCGCCTCCCGGCGGGTGATACCGAGGCCCCCGAGGGCTCCCGCCGTGGCGAGGGCCTCGGCCTGGACGGTGCTCAGCTCGACCCGCCGGGACAGTTCCGGGAACGACGCGTAGGGGCCGTGCGCCGTGCGCTCGGCGACGATCCGTTCGGCGAGCGCGTCACCGAGGTGGCGGACCGCGCCGAGGCCGAGACGCACGTCCCGGCCGCGGTTCTCGGTGGTGGCCTGGGCGAGGCTCACGTTCACATCCGGTCCGTGGACCACGACACCGTGACGGCGGGCGTCGGCGACGAGGGACTGCGGGGAGTAGAACCCCATCGGCTGCGCGCGCAGCAGGCCCGCACAGAATGCCGCCGGATGATGCAGCTTGAACCACGCCGAATAGAACACCAGGGCCGCGAAGCTCTGCGAATGACTCTCGGGGAAACCGAAATTCGCGAAGGCATAGAGCTTTTCGTAGATGCGGTCGGCAACGTCGCCGGTGATGCCGTGCCGCTCGCGCATGCCGTCGTAGAGCCGGCCGCGCAGCCGTTCCATCTTCGCGGTCGAACGCTTGGCCCCCATCGCCCGGCGCAGCCGGTCGGCCTCGGCCGCCGTGAACCCGGCGGCGTCGACAGCCATCTGCATCAGCTGCTCCTGGAACAGCGGCACCCCGAGGGTGCGTTTCAGGGCCTTCTCGAGGCAGGGATGGTCGTAGGTGACGGGTTCGAGCCCGTTGCGGCGCCGGATGTACGGGTGCACGGACCCGCCCTGGATGGGACCCGGCCGGATGAGCGCCACCTCGACCACCAGGTCGTAGAAGACGCGTGGCTTCAAGCGCGGGAGGGTGGCCATCTGCGCGCGGGACTCGACCTGGAACACCCCGACGGCGTCGGCGCGGCGCAGCATCTCGTATACCCCTTCCTCCGCGAGATCGAGACGAGCGAGATCCACCGTGACTCCTTCGTGCTCGGCGACGAGGTCGATCATGTAGTGCAGCGCGGACAGCATGCCCAGTCCGAGCAGGTCGAACTTCACCAGTCCCGCGGCGGCACAGTCGTCCTTGTCCCACTGCAGCACGGTGCGGCCCGCCATCCGGGCCCATTCGACCGGGCACACGTCGGCGACGGGACGGTCGCAGATCACCATCCCGCCGGAATGGATGCCGAGGTGGCGCGGCAGTCCTTCGACCTGTGCGGCGAGTGCGAGGACGGACGGGGGGATGTCGGTGTCGGGCTCCTGTTCCACGCCGTGCCACCTGGTGACCTGGCGACTCCAGGCGTCCTGCTGGCCCTGCGCGTAGCCGAGGGCCCGCGCCATGTCGCGGACGGCGGACTTGCCGCGGTAGGTGACGACGTTGGCGACCTGAGCGGCGTGGGTCCGCCCGTACTTGGCGTAGACGTGCTGGATGGCCTCCTCCCGCCGGTCGGACTCGATGTCGATGTCGATGTCGGGGGGTCCGTCGCGTTCCGGGGACAGAAAGCGTTCGAAGAGCAGCTCGTTGCGGACCGGGTCGACGTTGGTGATGCCGATGGCGTAACAGACGGCGGAGTTGGCGGCCGAACCTCGCCCCTGGCAGAGGATGTCGTTGTCCTTGCAGAAGGTGACGATGTCGTGCACCACGAGGAAGTAGCCGGGAAAGTTCAGCCGGCCGATGACATCGAGTTCGTGCTCGATCTGCCGGTAGGCCGCCGGATCGTCCTCGGGGGTGCCGTAACGGTGCCGCGCCCCGTGCAGGGCGAGTTCGCGCAGCCGGCTGAGTTCGGTGTGCCCCTCGGGTACGTCGAACGGGGGCAGGTTCGGGGCGATGAGCCGCAGGTCGAACGCACAGTCCCGGGCGAGTTCGGCGGCCCGGCGGACCGCACCGGGGTGGGCGGCGAACAGGTGCGCCATCTCCGCGCCGGAACGCAGGTGGGCGCCCCCGGTCGGGAGGAGCCGGCCCGCGGCTTCGTCGAGACTCTGCCGGTCGTGGATGGCGGCCAGCGCTGTCGCCAGTCGCCGGCGGTCCGGCGTGGCGTAGTGGGCCGCGGTGCTGGCGATGCACGAAAGACCTCGGCGATCGGCGAGTTCCGCGAGCAACGCGTTGCGTTCGCCGTCCTCGGGGAGGCCGTGGTGCGTGAGCTCGACCGTGACCCGGTCGGCGCCGAAGCGCTCGACGAGGTCGCACAGGGCCGTCTCGGCCGCCTCGGGGCCCCCGACCTCGAGGGCTCGGCGGACGTGCCCGCGGCGGCAGCCGGGGAGGATCTGCCAGTGCCCGCCGGCCACATCGGTGAGCGCGTCGTAGTCGTAGCGCGGCCGGCCCTTCTCCCCACCGGTCAGATGCGCGGCGGCGATCTCGCGGGACAACCGCCGATACCCCTCCTGCCCGCGCGCGAGGACCAGGAGGTGCGTCTCGTCCGGCGCTCCGGCGGCGAGGGAGAGTTCGGCGCCGAACACGGTGCGCATCCCCAGTTCGCGGGCAGCTTCGGCGAAGCGCACGACGCCGTAGAGACCGTCGTGGTCGGTGAGCGCAACGGCTTCGAGGCCGAGACGCACCGCCTCCTCCACGAGTTCCTCGGGACCGGAAGCACCGTCGAGGAAGCTGAACGCCGAGTGGGCGTGCAGTTCGGCGTAGGGCACGACGGGCCCGTCGGGCGGCCGGACGCGCGGTTCGTACTCTCCGCGGGTGCGCGACCAGGCGGGACTGTCGCTGCCGTCACCGGGGAATTCCACGTCGCGTCGGGGCCGGCCCGACAACACGCGTTCGAGCTCCGACCAGGTCGGCGGCCCACTCCCCCAGCCCATCCCCGCACCGCCTTCGGCTCGACCGTCCTCGCTCATCGTACATATGTTCGAATTGCGCGGCCCGCCGGGCGGGACGGTCACCGCCGCAGTTCCGCCGACGTTCCCAGCCGCCCCAGCTTGTGGGGGTTGTTGACCGCGTAGAGGCGGGTGATCCGGCCGTCCTCCACCACCAGACTCACCGCAGCGGCTGCGCCCTCCACCTCGAAACGTGCGCCCGGCATCCCATTGAGCCAGGCACCGGCCGCCACGAAGCCCGGGGCCTGGGCGAGGCGGATCAGCAGCGCCGCCAGCTTCTCGGCTCCGGCGATCGGCTTCCGGGCCGCCGGCACCACCCCGCCGCCGTCGGCGATCGCCACCACGTCCGGGGCGAGCACCTCCATCAGGCCCTGCACATCGCCCGTCGCGAGGGCCGTCATGAACTTCTCGACCACCGCCAGCTGCTCGGCCGGCTCCACCCGCATCCGCGGTCGCCGCGCCGCGACGTGCCGGCGGGCACGGTGGGCGATCTGCCGGACCGCGGCCGGGGTCTTGCCCACCGCCTCGGCAATCTCGTCGTAGGGCGTATCGAACACCTCACGCAGGACGAACACTGCCCGCTCGACCGGACCGAGGGTCTCCAGCACGGTGAGCATCGCGATCGAGACGCTCTCGGCGAGTTCGGCGTCCTCGGCCACGTCGGGAGTCGTGAGCAGCGGCTCGGGCAGCCATTCCCCGACGTACTCCTCGCGTTGCCGCGCCAATGCCCGCAGCCGGTTGAGCGCCAGCCGGGTGACGATCCGCACCAGATAGGCCCGCGCGTCCCACACCTGCGTCCGGTCCACATCCGCCCACCGCAGCCACGTCTCCTGGACGACGTCCTCGGCGTCGGCGGCAGAGCCGAGCATCTCGTAGGCGACGGTGAAGAGCAGGTTGCGGTGGGCGACGAACGGGTCGTCGGTCACGACTTCGACGCTACGGCGAGCGGCTCGAGATTGCAGGCGGCGGACAACCCCTGCGACTCGATGCCGAACGCGGTGTTGGAGCGGGTCATGAAGTTCGTCAGCGCGATGTAAGCGGTCAGCTCCACCAGCGCGGCTGGGCCGAGTGCCTCCAGCAGCCGGGCCGACAATTCGTCGGTGACCGTCGGCGGCGTCTGCGTCATCGCCTCGGCGTACTCCATGACGTCGCGCTCCAGCGGCGTGAAGACATCCGACTCACGCCACCGTGGCACCTCACGCGCCTTCGCCACGTCCAACCCCTTGTTGTGGGCATGGAAGTAGCCGAGATCCAGGCAGAAACTGCACCCGACCAGGCTGGCCACCGCCATGTGGGCGAACGACTTCAGGTTCTCGTCACACCGGTCCCACTTCTGGATCCGGCGACCGACCCCGAAGCCGAAGTTCAGCACCTTCCGGTTGTGCCACATCACCCCCACCCCCTCGGGCACGTCCCCGAGCATCTTCCGGGACATCCGCTCGACGAGCGCGCCGTAGATGCCGGTCAGCTCCGCCTTCGGGATCCTGGTGCTGCTGGTCATGATTCCTCCTTCGGTTGCTTGCTCTCTCGGCATGGAGACACCGGCCACGAATCGAATGTGACATTCGAGCCGGAATTCACCGGGCCGGAAATCGCTGCCGAGGGACGGCTCCCGGCAGGGGACAGCCGTCGAGCACTCCACCGGCGTGGGTGCCGCCAAAACCGGACGACTGGTTTTTCGGTGGTATGCTGGGAGCGCTTCCAGAGACAGACCTCCGGGACGTGCCTTGTGCCGCGGCACGGACGGGCCTCTGGTGGCACCGCAGGGAGCGGAGGGGTGAGGGTCCGTTCGGGCAGGCTCGGGGGGCCGGCCCGAACGGACCACCCCCGGTCCGCACCCGGTCACGCAGGGCGGCCGACAATGCGAGGAGTGGAGATGACCCGGGACTGCGTCGGTGCACCGACCGTCGAGCCGGCAGCCACTCCGGCCGCTGCGAATCCGCCGTCCGAGGCTCCCGCGGTCGGGCGCCCGGCCCAGCAGCGCGCGATCCGGACCCGACAGCAGATCCTTCTCGCCGCCGCGCGGTTGTTCGCCGACAACGGCGTGCACGGCACGGCCCTCGCCGAGGCCGCAGCCTCGGCCGAAGTGACCAAGGGAGCACTGACCTTCCACTTCCCCACCAAGGACGCCCTGGTGCAAGCGTTGATCAGCGAACAGCAACAGCGCACCCGTGCCGCGATCGGCACCGTCCTGCACGCCGACGGCCCCGCCCTCGAGCAGCTGGTCGCGCTCACCCATGCGCTCGGACGGTTGTTCAGCGAAGATCTGATCGTCCAGGCCGGACTGCGGCTGACCGGCGAGTACGAACGCGCCGACCGCGAGGCCTACCGAAGCTGGATCACGGTGTTCGAAGCCCTGTTCCGGCGTGCGTCGGACGAAGAGGAACTGAGCGCCCGACTGGACCCGGCCGCGCACGCCCGGTTCCTCGTCTCCTCCGTCGCGGGGGTGTACCTGCTGTCGATGGTTCTCGCCGACCGCGCGGACCTCGAGGCCCGCCTCGACCAGATGTGGGAGCTGTTGCTCCCCAGCATCGTCCGGGCCGATCGGCACGATCGGATCCCGGCGATCCGCTCTGCGCGCTGACGGGTCCCCTGCCGGTTCGCGACGAGAAGGCGGTTCCCGCGGCACCGGCCGAGCCTCGGGCCCGGCAACCACCCGCTCGTCAGAGGAACCCCCCCGTTCGGTCCGCCGGGAGCACCCGCGCACACCGGTCCTTTCGGGGTTGTCCCCCAGTCCGATTTCCGGTGTGTGCCCGGATGTGCCGCCCCGCCCGCCGCAGCAGTATCGATCTCGTGAAGCGGGTCCTGCTGCAACTCTCCGGCGCGCTCGTCGCCGTGATCGTCGTCCTCACGGCGATCGCGGGCGGCCTCGTCGCGCACGCGTGGAACTCGGCGGTGGTCGACACCACCGGCCGGGTCACCTTCGACCGTGCGCTGCGCATCCCGCCGCTCGCGACGAGCACGATCGCACCCGACGGGGTCCGCGTGTTCGACCTGACCATGCAGCGCGGCACCACGGACCTCGGGCACGGTCCCGGCACCCGGACCTGGGGCGTGAACGGGTCGTACCTCGGGCCGACGCTGCGTGCCGGCCGCGGCGAACAGGTCCGGGTGAACGTCACCAACGAGCTCGACGAGGCGAGCACCCTGCACTGGCACGGCATGCACCTGCCGGCCGCCGTGGACGGCGGCCCGCACCAGCCGATCGCCCCGGGGGCGACGTGGAGTCCGCAGTGGACAGTCGACCAGCCGGCCGCGACGCTGTGGTACCACCCGCACCCGCACGGCACCACCGCCGACCACGTCTACCGCGGGATCGCCGGACTGTTCCTGCTCGACGACCCGGCCGGCGGTCCACCCCTGCCCGACCGGTACGGGATCGACGACATCCCACTCGTGGTGCAGGACAAGCGGTTCGACCGTGACCAACTCGCCACCGACGGCGCGATGTTCGCCGCCGTCGGCCTCCTCGGCGACGAGATCGTCGTCAACGGCACCCCGCGGCCCTACCTCGACGTCACCGCCGAGCGGATCCGGCTGCGGTTGCTCAACGCCTCCAACGCTCGCGTGTACAACTTCTCCTTCGACACCGGTCTGCCGTTCCTGCTCGTCGGCACCGACGGCGGCCCGCTCACGAATCCGGCACCGATGCGCCGCATCCAGCTCTCCCCCGGCGAGCGCGCCGAGATCGTCGTCGCGCTGCCCGCGGGCGCGACGACCGTGCTCCGCAGTACCCCGCCGGACCTGGGTGCGGACTTCTGGCAGACCAGGTTCTCCGGCGGTGACGACGAGTTCGACATCCTCGAGCTGCGCGCCGCGCGCACGCTCACGCCCAGCACGCAGGTGCAGGGGGAACCGGTCACCCACGAGGATCCCGGTCCCCCCGCCGTCACACGGCACCTGGACCTCACCGGCTCCGGCACCATCGACGGCCGCGAAACGGACATGTCCCGGATCGACCAGACCGTCGCCGCCGGCGCCACGGAGGTGTGGGAGGTCCGCAACAGCAGCGGCACGATCCACAACTTCCACGTCCACGGGACGAGCTTCCGCGTTCTCGGTGACGGCCACCCCGCCCTGTCCGGCCCGAAGGACACCGTCTACATCGCACCGGGGCGCACCGTCCGGCTGCTGATGCGGTTCACCGGTCACCCCGATCCCGCGGCGCCGTACATGTACCACTGCCACCTGCTCCGGCACGAGGACGACGGCATGATGGGGCAGTTCGTCGTCGTCGACCCGGGTGCGGGACCGCCACCCGAACCGCCCGCCCACACCGCCGTCCACGAGTAGCGTGCGTCCCATGACGTCCGCGATCCGGATCGAGGGACTGGTCAAGCGATTCGGACGCTTCACTGCGCTCGACGGCCTGGATCTGGAGGTCGCCGCGGGCGAGGTGCACGGTTTCCTCGGCCCCAACGGGGCCGGCAAGTCGACCACGTTGCGGGTCCTGCTGGGTCTGCTCCGGCCGGACGCCGGGCACGTCGGGCTGCTCGGCGGCGACCCCTGGCGCGACGTGGTGAGCCTGCACCGACGGCTCGCCTACGTGCCGGGCGACGTGAGCCTGTGGCCCGGAATGACCGGCGGCGAGGCGATCGATCTGCTCGGCCGGTTGCGCGGCGGACTCGACCGGCGGCGCCGCGCGGCCCTGCTCGACCGGTTCGAACTCGACCCGACCAGACGCGGCCGCACCTATTCGAAGGGCAACCGGCAGAAGGTGGCGCTCGTCGCGGCCCTGGCCTCGGACGTGGAACTGTTGCTGCTCGACGAGCCGACCTCGGGGCTCGACCCGGTCATGTCCGCGGTGTTCCACGACGAGATCACCCGGGAGAAGCGGCGCGGGCGGACGGTCCTGCTGTCGAGCCACGTGCTCAGCGAGGTCGAGACGCTCGCCGACCGGATGAGCATCATCCGCGACGGCCGGGTCGTCGAGACCGGCACGCTCGAGGACATGCGTGCGGATCTGCGCTCGACGATCGACGCTGTCCTCGCCGCCCCCGTGGCCGACCCGGCGGCACTGACCGCGCTGCCCGGGATCCACGACGTGCGCATCGACGGCCCGCGCGTGCACTGCGCGGTCGAGCACGGCCACGCCGGCCCGGTGCTCGCGGCTCTGGGCCGCAACGACATCCGCAGCATCACCGTCTCGCCACCGTCCCTCGAGGAGTTGTTCCTGCGGCACTATCACCGGCACGGCCGCGACGGGCAGGCCCCGACGTGAGGGCCTCGTGGGCGGGGATGCGGCCGCTGCTGCGGGCCACCGCCGAGCAGGACCGCGGCAACGTCGCGCCGTGGATCGTGCTCGTCACGGCGCTGTCGGTGTCGTCGGTCCTCGCCTACGGCTGGGTGTTCCCGGACGCGGCGAGCCGCCGCACCCTCGATGCCACCCTCGGCGCGAACCCGGCACTGCGGGTCGTGTTCGGCCCGGCGCGCGACCTGACCTACGCGGACGGATTCAACGCGTGGCGGGCCGGGGCGCTCGGCGCGTTCTTCACGGCCCTGATGGCGATCCTGGCCGTCATCCGCAACAGCCGCGCCCACGAGGATTCGGGTCAGGCCGAACTCGTCGCCTCGGGCGTCGTCGGCCGCCAGGCCCGGCTGGCGACGGCCGTCGCGTGGTCGTCGCTGGCCTCCGTCGTGCTCGGTGTCGTCTGTGCGGGCGCGACGATCCTCGTCGGCGGCGGTGTCGCCGACTCGATCACGCTGGCCGCGACGTTCACCGCGTCCGGGCTGGTGTTCGGCGCGCTCGCCGCGGTCACCGCCCAGCTGGGGTCCTACGCGCCCACCGCCACCACCCTGGCGATCGGGGTGCTCGGAGCCTGTCTGCTGGTCCGCGCCTACGTCGACGTGGTCGCCCCCGACGGGTGGGCGATCTGGACGACCCCGCTGGGCTGGGTGCAGCAGGTTCGCCCGGCGGCGGGAAACGACTGGTGGCCCCTGGCGGCCTGCCTTGTGCTGACCGCGGTACTGCTGTTGATCGCGTTCGTCCTGCAGGCCCGGCGCGATTTCGGGGTCGGTGTGATCGCGCCGTCGCCGGGGCCCGCAGAAGGCGGGGCGGGAACGAACGTGTGGGGCCTGGCGCTGCGTCTGCACCGCGGCGCGCTCGCCGCGTGGACGACGGTGTTCGTGGCGCTCGGGGTGGTGTTCGGTTTCATGTCCACCACGTTCACGGAGGTCTTCGCCGACAACCCGGCGCTCGGCTCGCTGCTCGGGAGCGGACGCGGCTCGCTCGTCTTCGGTTTCGTGGTGACGATGCTGCAGCTGATGGGCATCGTCGCCGCCGTGTTCGGGGTCCAGGTGATGATGCGGCTGCGCGCCGAGGAACTGGCGCTGCGCGTCGAACCGGTGCTGGCCGGGGCCCTGACCCGGACCCGGTACTTCGCGTCGCACGCGGGAATCGCGCTGCTCGCCCCCGCGGCGGCGCTGCTCGTGGGGGCGACGCTGTTCGCGTACGTCTCGTCGGCGCGGGGTGGACGGATCGCGGCCGGGGATCTGATCCGCCAGGCGCTCGTGACGATTCCCGCGGTGTGGGTGCTGGTCGGGTTCGCGGTCGCGGTGATCGGCGCCCGGCCCCGGGCGCGGATGCTCGGCTGGCTCGGTGTGGTCGCCGCCTTCGCGCTGACGATCCTGGGCCCGCTGTTCCGGTTGTGGAACTGGATTCTGGGAATCAGTCCGTTCCGGCACGTGCCCGTGGTGACGGCGGCACCACCGCAGTGGCTCGGGCTCGCCGTGCTCACCGCCGTGGCCGCCCTGTTCGCCGCGGTGGGGTTCGCGGGGTTCCGGCGCCGGGACGTCGGCTGAGGACCGGTCGCACTACAGTCGCGGAGCATCGGGTCGTCACCGGGAACGGAGCACCGCATGAACCGTTGGGCCACATTCGTCGTCGACCGGCGCTGGTGGGTGCTCGGGTTGGCGGTCGTCGTCGTCGTGCTCGCGGGCGTCTGGGGCACCGGGGTGTTCGGCCGACTCTCGCAGGGCGGGTTCTACGACCCCGGCAGCGAATCGGCCGAGGTGCAGCGCATCGTGGACGACAATTTCGGTCCCCAGACCGCCGACATCATCGCGATCTACACCCCGCCACCCGGGCGCACCGTCGCCGACATCGGACCCGAGGTGACCGCGGTGCTCGATCGGTTCGCGGCCGAGGTACCCACCCGTTCGGTCGACTCCTACTGGTCGGCCACGCCACCGGCGAAGCAGCTGCTGCTGTCGAAGGACGGCGGCAGCGCGGCGGCGGCCGTCACCCTCGAGCCCGGCTCGGAGATCACCGTCACGACGTTCCAGGGTCTGCTCCCGAAACTCGAGGTCCCCGGTGTCGACGCGCAGTTCGCGGGGAACTCGGTCGTCGGCGTCGCGTTCACCACCCGGCTCGAGCGCGATCTGCTCTTCGCGGAGGCGATTGCTCTTCC
>NZ_AJFC01000281.1:0-7936 GCF_000256505.1 Rhodococcus sp. P14
TGTTCATCTTCGGCGGTCTCGTCGCGGCAGCGGTCCCGGTGTTCGTCGGGGTCCTCGCCGTCCTCAGCGCTCTGGCGACGCTGCGTCTGCTCACGATGTACACGGAGGTGAGCTCGTTCGCGCTGAACGTCACGTCGCTGATCGGTCTGGGCCTGGCGATCGACTACGGCCTGTTCATCGTCAGCCGTTTCCGGGAGGAACTCGACTCCGGCGCCGACCCGGCCTCCGCGACGCGTCGCACCGTGCTCACCGCGGGCCGCACGGTCATGTTCTCGGGGCTGTTGCTGATGTGCGCCTTCGCCGGAATGCTCGTGTTCCCGCAGGCGCTGCTACGGTCCCTGGGTCTCGGCGCGATCGCCGCCGTGCTCAGCGCGGCGGTGCTCTCGCTCACCGCGATTCCCGCGCTGCTGGCGATACTCGGGCACCGCATCAACGCGCTGACGTGGCGTGAGGGCGCCGCGCGGCGGGGCGAGGCCCGGGCCCGGCGCTTCTGGGGGTCGGTGGTGACGAAGGTGATGCGCCGGCCGGCCCTGGTGGCGGTGACGATCACCGCCGGTCTGCTGCTGCTCGCCACGCCGCTGCTGCGCGCCTCCTTCGGCGAGATCGAGTACACCGCCCTGCCCGCGGGTGACCCGGCGCGTGCCGCCACCCAGACACTGCTCGACGAGTTCCCCTCCACCGGCAACGGCGTCACGCTCGTGCTGCGGGGCGACGACGGTTCCGCCCCCGCCGCGGTCGCGGTCACGGCGGTATCCCGCGCGGCGGCGGACGTGGACGGCATCGCGCAGACCGTCACCGTCGCCGCGCGGAACGACGTCGTGGTCCTGCAGGCGCTGTACGCCCAGGGGGTGGAGGAGACGCCGCAGGCGAGCGAGATCGTCCGGGAGCTACGGGATCTGCCGCCCCCGCCGGGCACCGACCTGCTCGTCGGCGGCGGCCGGGCGATGGTCGACGACAGCAATGCCGCGATCGCCCGCTCGATGCCCGCGATGATCGCGGTCATGGTGCTCTCCACCCTGGTGCTGCTGTTCCTGGCATTCGGGTCCGTGGTGCTCCCGCTCAAGGCGGTGGCGATGGCGGGTCTGAGCCTGGCCGCCACGTTCGGCGTGCTCACCTGGGTGTTCCAGCTCGGCAACGGAGCGGAGCTGCTCGGCGTGACCCCCAGCCCGCTGGAGCCGAGCTTCGTGGTGCTGATCCTGGCGGTGGTGTTCGGCCTGTCAACCGACTACGAGGTGTTCCTGATGTCGCGCATGGTGGAGGCCCGGGCCGCCGGGGCGAGCACGGAGGAGGCGGTACGGTTCGGCACCGAGCGCACCGGCCGGGTGGTGACCTCGGCGGCGTTGCTGCTGATCGTGGTGACCGGCGCGTTCACGATCTCGGGACTGTCGATCATGCGGTTCCTGGGGGTGGGGATGATCCTCGCGCTGATCATCGACGCGACCGTGGTGCGGATGCTGCTGGTGCCGTCGCTGGTCAAGCTGATGGGCGAGGCGAACTGGTGGGCACCGGCGTGGATGAAACGGGCGCACGCGAAGGTCGGCATCGGACACTAGAATCCGTTCTTACCTTGCAGTAGGTTCGGGCCATGGCCACGTACCTCGTCACGGGCGGCACCGGTTTCCTCGGCACGCACGTGCTCGGCCGACTGCTCGGGACCCGGCCGGACGCCGACATCCATGTGCTGGTCCGGCCGGCGTCGCTGCCGAAGTTCGAGGCCCTCCGCAGGCGCCTGGACGGTGGGTCCCGGTTGCACGCGCTGCTCGGCGATCTCACCGAACCGGGACTCGGACTCGACCCCGCCACGGTGCCGCCGGCCGAGCACGTCCTGCACCTCGGCGCGATCTACGACCTGACCGTCGGCGAGGAACAGGCGACCACGAACGTCGCAGGTACGCGCGCGGTGATCACGCTCGCACTGGAACTGGACGCGACCCTGCACCACGTCTCGTCAGTCGCTGTCGCCGGTGATCACCGCGGCACGTTCGCCGAGGACGACCTCGACCTGGGCCAGCGCTTCCCGTCGCCGTATCACCGCACCAAGTTCGAGGCCGAGAAGGCGGTCCGGGCGAGTCCGGTGCGCCGGCGCATCTACCGGCCGTCGGTGATCGTGGGCAGTTCCACCACCGGCGAGATCACCAAGATCGACGGTCCCTACTACTTCTTTCCCGCCCTGGCCGCGCTGGCGGCGCTGCCGTCCCGGCTGCCACTGGTCCTGCCCGACCTCGGCGACACCAACCTGGTGCCGGTCGACTACGTCGCGGCCGCGATCGTCGAACTCATGCACCGTCCCGGATCGGACGGGCGCACCTTCCACCTCGTCTCGCGCCCACAGCCGGTGCGCGAGGTGTTCGCGGCGCTGGCCGCCGCGGCGGGAGCCCCCGTTCCCGTCGCCGGTGTGCCCGGCGCGCTGGTGCGTCCGCTGTTGTCGAGCAGCGCGCTTCCCGGCCTGGACGCCGTCCGTCGTCTCGTGCTGCGCCGGGCGGGCATCCCCCCGGTCGTGCTCGACCAGCTGACCTTCCCGAGCCGGTTCACCGACCGGAACACCCGGGAGGCCCTGCGCGGCAGCGGGATCACGCTGCCCGAGTTCGCCGGGTACGCCCCGCTGCTGTGGCGCTACTGGCGCGAGCACCTCGACCCCGACCGGGCCCGCCGCGACGATCCGCGCGGACCGCTCGTGGAACGGCACGTGCTGATCACCGGTGCCTCCTCGGGGATCGGACGCGCCACCGCGATCGCCGCGGCCCGCGAGGGTGCCGTGGTCTTCGCCCTCGCCCGTCGCGCCGAGGAACTCGACGCGGTCGTCGCCGCGATCCGCGCGGACGGCGGCAGTGCGTACGCCTATCCGTGTGACGTCACCGACACGGCTGCGGTCGAGCACACCGTGCAGGCGATCCTCGCCGAGCACGACTGCATCGACATGCTGGTCAACAACGCGGGCCGCTCGATCCGGCGCGGGCTGTACCACTCGACGGACCGACTGCACGACTTCGAACGCACCATGGCGGTCAACTACTTCGGCGCGGTGCGGGCGACCCTGGCCCTGCTGCCGCACATGCGGGCGCGCCGCTTCGGACACATCGTGAACATCAGCACCGCGGGGGTACAGGCCCGCACCCCGCGATACGCGGCGTACATCGCCTCGAAGTCCGCGCTCGAAGGATTCGCGGACGTCGCCGCCTCCGAGACGCGGGACGACGGAATCACGTTCACCACCCTCCACATGCCTCTCGTGCGGACCCCCATGATCGAGCCCACCGGGTCGTACAACCCGGGACCGGCGATCAGCCCGGAGGACGCCGCGCAGATGGTGATCCGGGCCCTCGTCGAGCGGCCCAAACGCATCGACGTGCCGATCGGCACCGTCGGTGAGTTCGCCGGTCTCTTCGCCCCGGCTCTGCGGGATCGGATGTTCGCGCTCTACTACCACGCCTACCCCGACGCGCCCGCCGCACGCGGCGAGAAGTCCGACACGCCCCCGCAGCTGCGGACGCTGCCCCGTCCGATGCTGCCGAACCCCGCGGTGCTGCGCCGGGTCGGCCGGTTGCTGCCCGGCGTGCACTGGTGAGGCGGCTGCGCCGCCGGTGTGCCGTTTGGGCGGCTGGGACCGCCCAAAGGGCACACCGCTAGAGAATCGCCACCAGTGGTCGCACCGGCTTCGGATCGGCGCCGCAGCTGACCGGGCGTGGCGGCAGTTGCCGGGCCTCGACCCGCACGCGCCAGTGACGGCCGTCGCGGTGCCGCACCACCGTTGCGGCGTCGCTCTCGTCGACGACGAACGCATCGGCGTCCGCGGTCACCCGTTCGCGCACCGCGATCTCGGCGACCTGCCCGGCCGCGGACCAGCTGCTGCGCCCCCGCAGCCCCGGCAGGTACACCTCGCCGCGGGCGGCGGCCGCCATGGCGTCCCGGCTCTGCGCGACGTCGAGCCGGCCGTAGGTGTAGCCCGTGGGCAGCAGGATCAGCGAGGGTGCGAACCGGTGCCCGCCGGTGTGCGAACACTCCCACACATCCTCGCCGAACTCCGCGGCCAGCGCCGCAGCCACAGGACGCCCCAGCACAGCGCAGCACCGGTCCCGCTTGCCGTGGGCGCACACCAGCGCGACGGGCCGGCTCACCGCGCGGCCGAGGCCGGGTGCCGGACCGGCGACGACGCGCGGGATCAGATCGAGCAGTTCCTTCGGTTCCCCGACCTCGAGCCGCTCACACCAGCTGCTGCCCGGATCGGACCGGGCCAGGAACACGGTGCGGGCGCCGCCGGGACGCGACGTGTCGCGTCCGGGTCGCCGGATGAACAGCAGCCGCACGCCGGCGGCGTCGGCCGCGGCCGAGAACTCGCCGGCGAGGTCGGGACCGAGAGCGGTACCGTCGAGGACGTCGCGCCCCCAGCCGGACGGCATCTCGAGGCACACCCAGCCCGGAGCGGTGGCGGCGGTGCCGGGCAATGGCTCGTCGAGCGCAGAGGCCGCGGAGCAGGTGGGAGGAAATGCAGGGCTCACCCGCTCATTGTGTCCGTCCGGGCTGATCGTGGAAGCGACGGCCCTCGGCAAGTTGCCGCACGAAGGCCTCGATGCGGCGTGCACGGGTCTCCGGGCGCTTCGCGGCCTGCAACCGATAGACGATCGCGTAGCGGTTGCGACCGTCGAGCGTGTCGTAGAAGGCCCGCGCGGCGGGATTGCCCGCGAGGGCGTCGAGGAAGTCCTGCGGCATCTGCGCGGTCGCCTGGCCGGGGTAGGCGCGCTCCCAGCGACCGTCTGCGCGGGCGCGGGCGACTTCCGCGGCCCCGGCTGCGCTCAGCCGGCCCTCGGCCTCGAGGCGCTCGACGAGTTCGCGGTTGCGCTGCGACCACGGGCTGCGGGCCCGGCGCGGCGTGATGCGCTGGAGGCGGAAGTCGTCGTCGAGCCTGCGCGCCTGACTGTCGATCCAGCCGTGGCACAGCAGTTCCTCGACCACCTCGGCGTAGCTCACCGACGGATGCGCCGATCCCTTCTTGGCGAGCGCGACCCAGATGCCCGGCGAATCGGTGTGGTGCTCACGCAGCCAGGTGGCGAAGGACTCCCGGTCGGGGAAGTACTCGACGGGCAACTCGTCGGCCATGGTCATCTCCCCAGCCGGCGCAGGCCGGACCGCGTCCACAGACCGAGGAAGCTCTGGGAGAGGTAGGCGAGAGAGCCGAGCGCGAGCACCCACTTCACGGTGCTGACCGTTGTCGCCGCCCGGACGGTGGTGTCGGTGATGCGGTCCCGGTGGTCGAGCAGGTACAGACCCGCGACGTTCTCGACGTAGTCCGCGGACGCGGCCACCGCCGGGGCGAGGGCGAGGGCGCGGCGGATGCGCGCAGGAACGGGCCGGTGGTCGGCGAGCGATCGCGCCCCGGCCCGCAGTGCGATGGCAAAGATCAAGGGATGCACCAGGTCCCAGTAGTAGTGTCGGCGATACCGCGCGACAGCGTCCGCATCGAGTCCGTCGAGAACCCGGCGGTACGCCGCTGCGGAGAAGGCGGTCTGGATCCGTCCGACTGCCGGCGCGGCGGGGCCGAGCACTCGGGCGATGTTGGCCTGCGACACCGCGAATACCGCTGCGGCGACCAGCAGGCGACGGTCGTGCGCGGTCCGTGCCATGCGGCGATCCTAACGTCCGGCCGGCAGCGCGGTGCCCGGTCGGACCGCTCGATCGGTCCGGCCGGGCACCCGCTTCACGTGGTCGGCGCTCAGCGCGCTCGCGCTGCGGGGGCATCCGTCACAGGCCGGCGGAGCCGCTGGTGATCGGGTTGCAGCCGCGGATTGTCGTCTGGTGCCACGTGCCGATATCCATGTAGTCCTGCTCGGGCCCGAGGATCATCCGGTACTTCACGACGTGCGAGTCCGCCAACGGATTCGGCAACGTCGGAAGCTGCTCGACAGTACCGAGCCGCACGTTGTGGGTGACGGTGCCATTGGGGACGGACTTCAGTCCGGCGAGGCGACCGGTGGGCCCGGTGCCGTAGTCCGTGCCGGTGGGCACCTCGTCGTCGACGACGAAGTCGATGGTGAAGTTCTCGAGGGCCGTGTCGTTCTCGATCGTGAAGTCGACGGAGCAGTCGTCCTTACCGTCGGCCCAGTACCGCACCGGCCCATCGTGCTTTCCGCCCTCGGGCGCGGCCGCGGCCACACCGCCGCCGAGCCCCACGCCGACACCCGCAGCGATCACGGTGGCAGCGAGTCGTTTCGTCGTGCTGCGCATGTGCGCTCCTCTCGTCGAAGAAGTAGGTGTTTCGGACGGTATCAATCATCTTCGGCCGTGCAACCCGTCGTTGCCAATCGCCGCCGGAGCCGGGGGGACGGCAACCAGACACCATTCCCGCCGTCCGCGGGAGTCAAACCGTTGTCGGCGAACCGACACCGCAACGATGCCTCGACAGCGTCCTGTCCTGCGGATTCCGTGCCGCCGGTGGCGCAGCCGGCACCCCGGAGGACGCGAATGTGATTTGCATCACACTGACTGCGTCTGCACTTCAGCCGGCCGACGGCTCGTGGGTGCCCCGTCCCCGCCCTCCCCGATTCGGATCAGCACGTGGTGATGAACCGTGCCGGCGTGCACCGTGTCCTCGTGCGTCGTGCAGGGCTGCTCCGTGTGCGGGACTCGAACCCGCTGCGCTGCCCTCCGCGCGCCGGAGGATACAGACGGGTCGATTCACCGCGACCCACGGCGTGTGCTCGCTTCCGATCCGGGTACCTGCTGCCCACGATCACTCGTCGATCAGATCGACCTCCCAGTTCACGCGCTGGATCTCGAGGTCCACCCGCCGGATCCGGCGAGCCAGATCGTCGGCGGTGCGCCGTAGGTCCCGGACCGACAGCGCCGAGACGTATGCCAGTTCGGACCGGAGCTGTCGCCCGTATCGATCCTTGCCACCCGAGGCCGCGTCCGCGGCCGCGGTCAGCGCACGGTGCCGCGTCTGCAGAGCGTCCCGTTCGGCCAACGCATCGGTGAGGGTCCGGTCTCCGACGGGGTAGCGGTGTTCGTCTTGTTGATCCGGGCGATCAGCAGAGCATGCCGATCGACGGCGTCGGTGAGTTGTTCGAGAAGCTCGCCGGCATTCTCGGCGGGCTCCTCCCCTTCCTGATATCGGGCATTGGCCACGATCCGGGCGCCGAGCTGCTCGATCCGCCGTTTCAGCTCGCCTCGTTCGGCGAGTGCCTCCGCCAGCCGCATGACGTCGAATCGTAGACGAGCGATCGAGTTCATGCGTACCCGGTTTCCGGCACCGCCGAGACCACCCATCCGGGCGGAAAAACCGTGTCCCACGTCCCGGTCCGCGAACGGCTCTGCCACGTCGGCGTGCCCGCGGGTGAGCTGCGGTACAGGCCCCGGGCGGCGGCAAGGGTGCGGTCGTACTGGGTCGGCCAGCCGATGTCGGCGGCGAGCTGCTCGAGAACGACGCGATCCCGACTCAACGCCCGTTCGGTGTGGGCGAGTGCGGGCAGCGAGTCCCGCTTGTCGGTGTTGCACCTTCCGCAGGCGAGTACGAGATTCGCCAGTCCGTCGAGGGGTACCCGGGACCACGGTAGCACGTGGTCGACCGGGCTACCCTCGGAAAGTATTGCCGCACAATAGAAGCAACGCGCCCCGAACGCCTCACGAAGCGCCACCCGGGGCTTCGTGAGCGAGACGCGCTCGCGACCGAACAGGTGCCCCGCAATGTCGGGAACGTCGAGAAAGGCGTTGTACCGGCGCACGTCCTGTACCCACAGGATCTCCAGAGTCGGAGTGAGCAGACCGGACAGGCGCGCCAGGGCCGCCGCAACTCCCGGAAACAGACGGATCGCGCCGCCGTGCCGGACGATCGCCGCCCGGGTGATCCCGGAGTGCAGCCAGGAGTCGTCGTAGAGGAACGGTTCACCGCGTCCGCCCGGCACCCGCTGCAGCCGGTACAGCGGCTGGGGGGGCGGGGGGGGGG
>NZ_AJFC01000282.1:0-1356 GCF_000256505.1 Rhodococcus sp. P14
CAGCGGCTGTTGCGCGAGCGTGAGCGCGACCTCCGCGACGGTCTCGCGGTACAGGTCCGGCTTCCG
This sequence comes from Rhodococcus sp. P14, assembly GCF_000256505.1. NCBI lineage: Bacteria > Bacillati > Actinomycetota > Actinomycetes > Mycobacteriales > Nocardiaceae > Rhodococcus > Rhodococcus sp. P14. Next base: position 67 of record NZ_AJFC01000282.1, read on the forward strand.
CGATCTCGCGCGGGACAGACCGGCCACCCCGTCGGCGTTCACAGCGCCGCGCAGTGCCTCCACGGCCGTCAGGATCCGAGCCCTGGGCTGCGACGACTGCCGGAGCCGATGCCCGTCGAACGGGCGGACCTGGGGCCAGTACAGGTCGATCACCCGCTCGGCGAGCGCGTCGATCGGCACGTCGAGCGCCGCGGCCGGGTCCGCCGGCAGGGGGTCGACGCAGAAGCCGACCAGCGCCGACAGGACAGCCAGCTTGTAGGTGGCGGTGCGCGCACCGGTCTCGAGGACGGCGACGACGCGCTGACCGAGCGCGAGAGGATCCGTCGGTGGTCCGGTACCGTCCACCCCGCGACGGTAGCGCAGCGGAAGGAACCACGATGGGCAAGCTGGTCCGCGACCGGATTCCCGAGATCATCGAAGCCGACGGTCGGGTGGCGCACACTCGGGTACTCGATCGGGACGAGTACCGCTGCGCCCTGCTCGACAAACTCGTGGAGGAAGCGCACGAACTCCGGCACGCGCGGGGCGACGACGAGCGGCTCGGCGAACTCGCCGACATGCACGAGGTGTTCACGGCTGCGCTCTCCGCATTCGGGATCACCGCGGACGAGGTGGTTGCCGCGGCTGCCGCCAAGCGCGCCGAACGCGGCGGCTTCGATCGCCGCATCTGGCTGGAATAGCTCTGTCGTTGCGGAACGAGTGCTCAGGTGAGGAACGGCAGCACAGTGGCCTCGAACTCGCGGTGCCGGTCGCGGTGGATGCTGTGGCCACAGGTGAAGTCGTGGACCGCGACGTCGCCGAGGACGTCCACCGCGGCCGTGAGCCGGGTCGGATCGACCATGCTGCCGGGCCCGCCCCGCAGAATCAGCGTCGGCGCGGTGATCTGCGCAAGACGTTCCCACCACATCGGATTCGGCGCGCGGAACTGGGTGATGGCCGAGCCGGTCATGGAGCGGTCGAAGGCGAAGGTCGCGCGCGGATTGCGCAGCAGGCTCGTCGAGGCGTGCCACAGTTCGCCCGGCGACGGCAGACGCCCACCGAGCACCGGCGGCGGATCGCCCGGACGCAGCGGCAGCGGGGCCTCCTCGAGCACGAGCCGGCGCACCAGGCCCGGGCGCTGCTGCGCGACGAGGGATCCGGTGTGCCCGCCGAGGGAGTGCCCGACGAGGTCGACCGTCTCGAGGCCCAGGTGCTCGCAGAGCCCGAGCACGTCGGCGCCGAACTCGTCGAAACGGTAGGACGCGGCACGGGCACTGCGTCCGTGGCCGCGCAGGGCCACCGCCACGACCC
>NZ_AJFC01000283.1:0-10848 GCF_000256505.1 Rhodococcus sp. P14
CGTGCGGCCGTCGCCGCCCATCCCGTGCACCAGCAGCACCGGCACGGGGTGGCGGCCCGTCCTGGGAGCCGAATCCCGGTAGGCGATCGCCACCCCGTTCGGCGCGGCCGTCAGCACACTGGTCTCCACGTCCATCGAGCGTACTCACTCGTAGACGCCCTCCACATGCCAGTGCTCGTCGACGTGGATCACCAGCAGGGCCCGGGACTCCTCGAGCCGCACCTGCAGCCGTGCCACCGCCCGCGCCGCCGCCGGATCCCACCAGTACTCGTCCACCGGCCACGGCCCGGCCCACCCGCGCACCCGCCAGCTGCGGCTGCCCCAGCTCAGCCGGTCGGGATCGCCGCTGAGCAGACCACGCTCGGTCACCGTCACCGGGGTGCCCGCCGCATCCTCGAGCGCAACGGGAGGCAGGGTGGTGAGCACCACAGCCGGGGCGGGCGGCGGTAGCCGGCCCGGCCACGGCGCCGACGGATCCGTCGCCGGCACCGACTCCTCCCCCAGCGGCACGAGGGTCACCCGTTCCACCGGGCCACGTCCACCACTGAGCACCCCCACCAACACGGAATCGGCACCGAGCAGTCCCTGCACCCGCACCAGGGCGCGCCGGGCCCGCTCGTCCTCGTCGCCGACTCCGCCCCACAAACCCAGCTGCAACGATCCCGCCGCCACCACCTCCACCGGTTCGAGCCGCAGCAGGACGATCCCGGCGGTGGGGCGGGCTGCACTGTGCCCGGTGAGCCAGCCGTCGAGTTGCCAGCGCACCCGATCGGCGGTGCCGTCCGGGGTCAGCGGCTCGGCGCAGCGCCACGTCCGGGCCAATTCCTCACCGTTGCCGGTGCGGGCGGCCACCAGCAGCCGGGTGCAGGCCACGCCCGCCGCGGCCAGCCGGGTGTGCAGCACCGCGGCAAGTGCCCGGCTGGCGAAGGCGGCCGAGTCGACCCGTTCGAGCGGCGGATCACAGGGACGTTCCACCACCAGATCGGGCGGCAGGGCACGACCGGACGGCGGCCGTTGCGGCCGTGCCCGTGCGTCGCGGTGCGCGGCGACGGCGTCCGGGCCGAAGCGGGAGGCGACGTCGGTCGGCGACAGCGCGGCGAACGCCCCGATCGTGCGCAGACCGAGCCGTTTCAGCAGGTCCACCAGGTCGACGCGCTCCGGGGCCGCCAGGGACGGCTCCAGACAGATCTCCGAAATACCCAGAGGCGCAAGGAATTCCTCGTCCCCTCCGGGCGGGACGAGGCGGGCGTGGCGGGCGGCGAGCACCGCGGTGAACAACTCGTCGGCGATCCCGACCTGGCATTCGACGCCGGTGGCGGCCACCTCGTCGATCAGCCGCTCGGCCGCCGCCTCCTCGGAACCGAACCAGCGCACGACGCCGCGCGCGGCGAGCACCACCAGACCGGGACGCAGCACCTCCACGCCCGGCGCCGTCGCATCGATCGCCGCCGCCACCGGTTCGAACAACCGCGCGTCGCGACCCGGATCATCCTGGGCAACATACAAATCCGGACACCGAGCCTGAGCCTCCCGGCGCCGCAGGCCCCGTCGCACGCCGGCGGCCCGGGCCGGTGCGGAACAGGCCACCACCCGGTTGGCCGAGATCACCGCCACCGGTGCCGTCGGCGGCAGGTCGGCGGCCGCGGCGGCAGCGATCGCCGGCCAGTCCGGGCACCACAGGGCCACCACCCGGGCCGGGCGGGGTTCGCTCACAGCGCCACCTCGGCAGGCCGGGGACTGCCGACCTGCGCCGGTCCGCCCGGCCGCCACTCCACCCCGGTTCGACCGGCGCACAGGTCCATTCGCGCCGACCGAGGCTGGAAGGACCGTCCCTGGGCACGCACGGAGAACCTGGTACCGCACAGTCTGCCCCGGGCCGGGGCCGACAGCCCCCGGTAACCGTGCACCGCAGCCTCGAGCCGCACGTGCGCTCCGTCCCACCGGCCGTCGGTGACCACCAGGGCTGCACCCTTGCTCCGGGCCCGAGCCACCACCGCCCGGGCCCGCGACGGCGGCACCACGACGCCCCCGAGACCGAGAACGACGAGGTCCATGCCGTCGAGCAGGACGGCGGCCACCTCCACCGGATCCGGCCCCGGGTGGGGGATCAGCGCGATCCGGCTCAACTCGGCCCCCATCTCGGCGGCAGCCAGCAGACCCAGGCGGCGATGGCCGACGACGGCGGCATGCCCACCGGCGGCGGTGGCCGAGGCCAGCACACCGAGCAGCAAAGACGTTGCTCCCGAAAAGCTTACGACGGATCCACGAGTCAGGCCGCCGTCCGGGAGCAGCCGGGCGAGAGGCTCGGGCACCGGGAGCAACCGATCGGCCGGCACCGGAGACGCGGCGGGTTCTGCCGGGCGGGGACGGGCGCTCTCCCCCCTCGCGGGGATCGCGGCGATCTGCCGACGCAACGCCTCGAGCCGTTCCTGCCGGGAAGGACCCACCGGATCCTGCGACCCACCCTCGACCCGAAACTCGGCCACCTCGCCCACACGAACTCCCCTCGCCCTGCGCCGGCCGCGTATAACACGGCCCACCGACAAACCGCGGGGAAGACGCGGTTGTTCGAACATGTATTCGAACAGCTTCAGTAGACCCGATTCCGGGGGCGCCCGTCAAGCGCTGCCCCCCGCGGCATCCACTACCCTCGTGAAGGTGTCGGAACAGGAGCGAGCGGCAAGCGTCGTCGGCCCGGATCACTTGGTGGCCGGACGTTATCGGCTCGTCTCCAAACTCGGCGGCGGTGGCATGGGGGCGGTCTGGCTCGCCCACGACACCCTGCTCGATCGGGACGTGGCCGTCAAACAGGTCACCTCGACCGTGGGCCTGCCCACGGGGGCCGCCGAGGAGATCCGCCGCCGCACGCTGCGTGAGGGCCGGATCGCCGCCCGCCTCACCCACGAGCACGCGATCGCGATGTACGACGTCGCCCTCCATTCCGGCGAGCCGTGGCTGGTCATGGAGCATCTTCCCTCCCGCAGCCTCGCCCAGGTGATGAACATCGCCGACACCCTGCCGCCGCTCGAGGTGGCGCAGATCGGCGCACACGTCGCCGATGCGCTCGCCGCCGCCCACGCAGCCGGGATCGTGCACCGCGACATCAAGCCGGGCAACATCCTCGTCGCCGAGCGCGGCCGCGAGCTGGGCACGGTCAAGATCAGCGACTTCGGCATCGCCCGCGCGAAGGGCGACCACGACCGGTCCGGCGTGATCACCGGCACCCCTGCCTTCTTCGCACCCGAAGTGGCCCGCGGTAGCGATCCCACCGAGGCCAGCGACGTCTTCTCCCTGGGCGCGACCCTCTACACCGCGATCGAGGGTCAGCCGCCGTTCGGCATCGATCCCGACTCGATCGCCCTGTTGCACCGTGTCGCCCGCGCCGAGATCATCCCGCCTACCCGCACGGGCCCACTGACCGACGTCCTGCTCGCGATGCTGGAACCCGACCCCGCCCGTCGCCCGACGATGGAGCAGGCCCGGGATCGTCTCGCCGCGGTCGTCCTCGGGGCCGACGCCGACCCGGAACTGCTCCGCGGCCGTCCGATCCTGTCCGCCGACGGAACCGTCCCCGTGTGGGCGCGGCGCGCCACCGCCCCCGTCGTGGGATCCCGGCGCACCGCGGGCGCCGGCGGCACCCTCACCGGATTGCCCGCCGCTCCCCAGCCCGTCTCGCTGCGGGGCGTACCCCGCCCCGCGGAGTTGCTGCGCCGGCTGCAGCCCACCGGCCCCCCGCCGCGCACCACACGGGAGAAGGTCGTCGCGTTCGCGCCGATGGCGATGGCGGTCATGGTGGCCGTGATCGTTCTCGCGCTGATCGTGGCCCTGATCGTCGCGGTCGCCGTCAGCTGAGCTTGACCTTCGGGTCGGCCGAAGCTCGATGATGGTGCCGTGACCCCCTCCCCAGACCTGATCACGATCGGCATCATGGCCCGGCTCAGCGGGCTCACCCCCGGAGCGCTGCGGTTCTACGGCGACTGCCGGCTGCTCGTGCCCGCCCTGGTCGATCCCGTCACCGGCTACCGGTACTACACGGTCGACCAACGCGAACGAGCGGTGACGATCCGTCAGCTCCGCGAACTCGACGTCCCGCTCGAGGATGTCGGCCGGATCCTCGACGGCGATGCCGAGTCCGGTGCCGCGCTGCTCGACGAACACGTCGCCGAACTGCATCGCCGGGCCGAGCGCGCGACCCGGCTGGCCTCCGACGTCAAGTCCCGCCTCACCGCCTTCGCGGCACCGCCGGCGGTCGTCGTGCCGGGCCGGCTCCTCGCCGGCACCGTCGAACGCGTTCTTCCGTCCGTCGCCATGGATCCGGAAATTCCTTGCCTGACAGGCGTTCTCGTCGAGGTGGAGGCCGGGGCGGTGGTCCTGACGGCGACGAACCGTTACCGGCTGACCACCGGCTCGGTGACGGCCGCGGCCCGCACCGGGGACCCGTTCCGCACCGTCGCCGACAGCTCCGCGCTCCGCGGGACCGCCACGTGGCTGCGGGAACACGAGAACGTCGGCCTGGCTCTCGACGACTCGGGCGCGCTCACCCTCACCGGCGCCGACGGTGAGCGGCACCGCTGCCCGGCCGTCGACGGAACCTTCCCCGACTACCGCAGCATGCTCGGCGCCCTCGCCCCGCCGGTCACGCGGGCGATCGTGCACCGCGACGCCCTGGCCGGGGCCGTGCGCGACGCTGCGGCCGGCCCGATCGACCTTCGCGTGCGGGCGACGGCACTCACCGTCGGCCACCGGGGGCACGACCGCGTGCTGCCCGCCGACGTCACCGGCGCCGACCTGGATCTCGCCTTCGACCGGGACGGGCTGGGAGCCGCCCTCGACACCGCCGTCGGACCGGAGGTGCTGCTGGACATCGCCTCCTACGACCGGCCCGTCGTGATCCGCTCCGCCGCGGCCGGGGACCTGACCACGCTGGCCATGCCCGTCCGCCGGGAGGAACGGCCGTGACCACCGATCCCGACCCGATCATGGCCGCCGTCACCGAGGCGGTCACAGCCGCCCGCTCCGGCGACGACCCCACCGCCCGGACTCGGCTGGTGGCCTTGTGGGCGAGCGTGGGGCCGCACGGCGATCCCCTGCACCGCTGCGCCCTGGCCCACTACCTGGCCGATCTGTACGACGATCCCGCCGTCTCCCTCACCTGGGACCTCCGCGCCCTCGACGCGGCCGCGGCCCTCGACGACGACCGGCTCGCCCGGCACGACGCCGCGTTGCAGGTGCGGGCCTTCCAGCCGTCGCTGCACCTGAATCTCGCCGACGACTACCGGCGTCTCGGGTCCTTCGCGGTAGCCACGGAGCACTTGACGGCGGCCCGCGACTGCGTCGACATCCTGCCCGAGGACGGGTACGGCCGCACGGTACGCGCGGGGATCGAGCACGTCGCCGCGGCACTCGCGACCGGCTCGACCGCGCGCCTGCCCACGCACTGAACTCCGGTCAGTCGATCCGCCGCCGGTGCGCCCACCGGGTGAGGGCGTTGCGGTTGGACTGCTGGGTCTTGCGCAGCACGTTCGACGCGTGCGTTTCGACGGTCTTGACCGAGATCACCAGTTCCTCGGCGATCTCGCGGTAGGTGTAGCCGCGCGCGAGCAGGCGCAGCACCTCGAGCTCGCGAGGGGTGAGGGAATCGAGTTCGGGGTCGAGCGGCGGCTCCGGCACGCTCGAGCGGCCGGTGAACGAGTCCAGGACGAAACCGGCCAGACGCGGGCTGAACACCGCGTCCCCGCCGGCGACCCGTCGCACCGCGTCGGCCAGTTCGGCTCCCGAGATGGTCTTGGTGACGTACCCGCGGGCGCCGGCCCGGATCACGGCGATGACGTCCTCGGCGGCGTCGGACACGCTCAGCGCCAGGCACACCGGCCCGTCGGCGATCCGTCCGAGCACCGCCACCCCACCCCCGTCGGGCATGTGGACGTCGAGCAGGACCACGTCGGGGCGGGTGGCGTCGATTCCCGCGACCGCTTCCGCGACGGTGCCGGCCTCGCCGACGACCTCCATGTCGCCCTCCCGCCCGAGCTCGGCGCGCACCCCCGACCGGAACACGGCGTGGTCGTCGACCAGGAACACACGGAAACGGCGGGAGGCGTCGAGTGACGTCAAGTGGGCTGCTCCTCTGAACGGGCGTCGGTGCCCTCCCACTCTAGGGTCGTCGTGCGCTCCGCTCCGGTACCGGCACGGGGCATGTGGATGCGGATCTCCGTGCCCTTGCCGGGGTTCGAGCGCACGACGACCCGGCCGCCGCGACGCTCCACCCGGCCCCGGATCGAACGGGCCAGGCCCTGCCGGTCCTCCGGAACCGCGGATTCGTCGAAGCCGACGCCGCGGTCCCGGACGAAGACACTCACCTGTTCGGGTTCGACCTCGACGAACAGGTCCACGCTGTCCACCCGCGCATGCTTGGCCGCGTTGACCAGTGCCTCCCGGGTGGCACCGAGCAGGGCGGTGAACGACTCGGCGGTGAGGTCCTCGTCGTCGCCGGGTACCGCGTCGCCGACGATCACCGGCGCCACCGACACCCCGTACTGATCCTCCACCTCGCCGGCGATGGTGCGCAGCGCCTCGGCCAGGCTGGTGTGCGGGGTCTCGCCACCGCCGAACAGCCAGCGGCGCAACTCGCGCTCCTGGCTGCGTGCGAGGCGCAGCACCTCCTGCGAGTCGTCCGCCTGCTTCTGGATCAGGGCGAGCGTCTGCAACACCGAATCGTGCAGGTGCGACGCGATCTCCTCGCGTTCCTCGTTGCGGACGCGGGCGGCGCGTTCCGCCTCCAGCGCGCGCCACATCCGCACCCACAGCGGGACCGACAGCAGGCCGGCCCCGACCAGTGTCACCAGCACCGCCAGCACCGACGAGCGCAGGGCCGCCACGTCGACCTGCGCGAGGATCACGACGCCGAGCCCGAGCACGATGAGCGAGGCGCCGCCGACCACCCGCGCCCAGGTGAGCACGGTCGGGCGCGCGGGCAGGCCCAGCACCGAACGCGGTCCCTCCGCGTCGAACTCGCGCCAGACCAGCGCGGCGCCCACCGCCACCACGACGACGGGTGCGATCACCGAGCCCACGCCCCCGTTGAGCAGCCACGAAAGCCCCACGGCCAGGCCCACTCCGATGACCGCAAGGCCCAGGGCCCGGCGCCGTTCGGTCGGTGACGGCGGTTCGGTGTCCGAGCCCTGCGGTGTGAGGACCCACAGCAACCCGTAGGCGACGATGCCCAGGCCGGCGAGCGCGGCCAGCACCGTGAACGCCACCCGCACCTTGAGTACGTCGACCCCGAGATGGTCGGCGAGACCGCCGGCCACGCCGCCCACGACCCGGCCACCGACCCGGCGCTCGAGGCGGGGGGTGGGCAGGGGTGGGTAGGGAACCGGCTGCATACCTTCGATACTGGCACGCCTACCCCGTCCCGGGCATCGGGGACGAACCCTGAACCGGCGACCGCCCACCGGCGCGGAAATCAGGGTCGGTCCCTGATGCGCGACGGGGCGGCGGTCCAGAAGGATGTGGTTCATGAACACGCGAAGCTTCCCCGAGCAGCTCTCGGACATGTGGCGCACCCGTCCGGTCCGGCTGCCACGACAGGGCCACGTCGCCGGGGTGTGCGCGGGCATCGGCGTGCGATACGACGTGGATCCGGTGCTGATCCGCGTGGCGTTCGTCGTGTCCACCTTCTTCGGCGGTGCCGGCCTGGTGCTGTATCTGGCGGGCTGGCTGCTGCTGCCGCGCTACGGCGATCAGGTCTCCCCCGCCGAATCCCTCGTCGGCCGCGGCCAGAGCTCCGAATCGAGCACCAAGGTCGTGGTGCTGCTGGTGGTGCTGGCCGTCGCGGCGAGTGCCTTCGGTCCGCTGGGCGCCGGGGTGGGCGGCTCCGGATTCGTCAGCATGGTGCTGATGCTCGGCGGTCTGTGGCTGCTGTACCAACGCCGGCCGGAACCACCGGTCCTGCCCGGGGCACCGCAGCTGTTCCCCCAGAACCCCTTCCAGGCGCCGTTCCAGCAGAGTCAGTACCAGCAGAGTCAGTACCAGCAGGCGCCCTTCGCGCAGCACACCGGCGCCCCCGGGCCCGCACCGGCGGACCCGGACTTCTGGACGAAGCCGGAACCGGAATCACCCCGGACCGGTGCGCAGTCCCCCGGGCCGGAACCGGCACCCCCGCAGGATCCGTTGCTGCAGCGCCCCACGCCACCGTCGTGGGATCCGCTCGGTGTCGCACCGTTCGCATGGGACCTGCCCGAGCCGACGCCCACGACGGCCGTAGTGCCCGCGAAACAGCCGCGTTCCCGGCTGACCACGACCGTGCTGGGCCTGGCGGTGCTCGCCGCGGCGGCCGCAGGCGCGGTGGCGTCCGCCGGCGAGGTCGCGTGGCTCACCCCCGCGCGGATCGGTGCGATCGCGCTCGCGGTGATCGGACTCGGCCTGCTCGTCGGGGCGTTCCTGCACCGCGGTTACGGACTGCTGGTGGTGACGGGTCCCCTGCTCGGGTTCGTGGTGCTCGCCTCCCTCGTCGGACCGATCGACACCTCGTCGTGGGGGGAACAGTTGTACTCGCCCCGCACCGCCGCGGAACTGCAACCGGCGTACTCGGTGCAGATGGGCGCTCTGCAACTGGACCTGCGTGGACTCGAACTCACCGAGGACGAGACCGTCTCCGTCGAGACCCGATTCGGCGCCACCGAGATCCTGCTGCCGCGGAACCTCGACGTCGACGTCGTCTGCACCGAGCAGGCTTCGAACCCGTGCACGATCCAGGGCCTCGACGGCGGCGACGACGGCGTCGGCGGACCGGTCCTGACCCTGAATCTCGACACCGCATTCGGCAACTCGGAGGTGCGCCGTGGCTGACACCGACTACACCGACCCCACCGAGCCGACGTCCGGCGCCCGGCGACGGGGCCCGTCGATCCTGATGCTGCTCTCCGCGATCGCGGCGCTGGCCGTCAGCGCATGGGCGCTGATCGGGCCGTTCTCCCTCGAGCCGCTCGCGAACGTCGAGTTCCGCTGGCTGCTCGTCGCGCTCGCCGTGGTCGTCGGCGCCGCCCTGGTGTTCGCGCCGGGCAAGAAGAAGCGCTGACCGCACCGTCCCGGAACGCACTGCGCCCTTCGGATCCGATCCGAAGGGCGCAGCCGCGTCTCACTCCCACTCGATGGTGCCCGGCGGCTTGCTCGTGACGTCGAGGACGACGCGGTTGACGTCGGGCACCTCGTTGGTGATGCGGGTGGAGATGCGCTCGAGGGCCTCGTACGGCAGGCGGGTCCAGTCCGCGGTCATCGCGTCCTCGCTGGAGACCGGGCGCAGCACGATCGGGTGGCCGTAGGTACGGCCGTCGCCCTGGACGCCCACGCTCCGCACGTCGGCGAGCAGCACCACCGGGCACTGCCAGATCTGCTTGTCGAGACCGGCGGCCGTGAGCTCCTCCCGGGCGATGGAGTCGGCGCGACGCAGGATCGCGAGCCGTTCGCGGGTGACCTCGCCGATGATGCGGATGCCCAGGCCCGGGCCGGGGAAGGGCTGGCGGCCGACGATCTCCTCCGGCAGGCCGAGTTCGCGCCCGACTGCCCGCACCTCGTCCTTGAACAGCAGCCGCAGCGGCTCGACCAGCGCGAACTGCAGATCCTCGGGCAGGCCACCGACGTTGTGGTGGCTCTTGATGTTCGCGGTGCCGGTGCCGCCACCGGACTCGACGACGTCCGGGTACAGGGTGCCCTGCACCAGGAACTCGACGGTGTCGCCGTGGGCGGCGTTCTCTCCGAGCACCTCCGAGACGGCACCTTCGAAGCTGCGGATGAACTCGCGGCCGATGATCTTGCGCTTGGTCTCCGGATCCGTCACGCCGGCCAGTTCCCGCAGGAACGTGTCGGCGGCGTCCACGGTGACGAGCCTCGCCCCGGTCGCGGCGACGAAGTCCTTCTCGACCTGCTGTCGTTCGCCCTCGCGCATCAGGCCGTGGTCGACGAACACACACGTCAGCCGGTCGCCGATGGCGCGCTGCACCAGGGCTGCGGCGACCGCGGAGTCGACCCCGCCGGACAGGCCGCAGATGGCGCGCCCGTCACCGACCTGCTCGCGGATCTGTTCGATCAGGGCCTCGGCGATGTTCGCGGCCGTCCAGGCGGCGGGGATACCGGCGATGTCGTGCAGGAAGCGGCTGAGCACCTGCTGGCCGTGCGGGGAATGCAGGACCTCGGGGTGGTACTGCACGCCGGCGAGCCGGCGCGCGCGGTCCTCGAACGCGGCCACGGGCGCGCCGGGACTGCTGGCGGTCACCTCGAAGCCGTCCGGCGCGGCGGTGACTCCGTCGCCGTGGCTCATCCACACGGGCTGCGTCGCGGGCAGTCCGTCGTGCAGGACACCCCCGGTGACGGACATCTCGGTGCGCCCGTACTCGCGGTTGCCGGTGTGCGCGACGGTGCCGCCGAGCGCCTGGGCCATGGCCTGGAAGCCGTAGCAGATGCCGAACACCGGGACGTCCAGGTCGAACAGTTTCGGGTCGAGTTGCGGTGCGCCCTCGGCGTAGACGCTGGAGGGGCCGCCGGAGAGCACTACGGCGAGCGGGTCGCGGGCCGCGATCTCCTCCACCGGCGTGGTGTGCGGCACGACCTCGGAGTAGACCTTGGCTTCGCGGACGCGGCGGGCGATCAGCTGCGCGTACTGGGCTCCGAAGTCGACGACGAGGACCGGCCTGGACTGCTGGGTTTGCGACACCCGAACAGTCTAGAGGTCCGGTCCTCGTCCAACGAACGGCGGTTCGGGTCAGGCGACGCCGGACGCGGACCCGGTGCGAACCTCGACGATCGGCAGCGACAGCGCGCCCGGAGCGCCCGCCGGCACGACCGGCTTTTTCT
>NZ_AJFC01000284.1:0-4830 GCF_000256505.1 Rhodococcus sp. P14
ACGCGGTGGTACGGGTCGATGACGCCGTGCTCGGGATCGGTGCCGATCACGCAGCCACCGAGGAAGTGCGCGGTGAGCGGGACGTTGAAGATCTCCCCCCAGGTGCCGCCCGGGACGCCGTCGATCTTCTCGGCGATCCGGCGGGTGGCCTCGTTGCCGACGGGAATCCACGTCGGGTTGGGGTGCCCGTGGCCCTGCCGGCTGGTGACCTTGCGGCGACCGAACAAGCCCTTCTTGGTGTAGGTGACGATCGAGTTGTCCAGGTTCTGCATGACCAGGGCGATGATGGTGCGCTCGCTCCAGTCCTTGACGCTGAGCATCCGGGCCATCTGGACCGGGTTCTTCACCACCTGGCCGAGGAACTTCAGCCAGCGTGGGGTGCGGCCGCCGCCGTCGGTCATCAACGTCTGCAGCAGACCCATCGCGTTCGAACCCTTGCCGTAGCGGACCGGCTCGATGTGGGTGTCGGCAGTGGGATGGAACGACGACGTGATCGCCACACCGCGGGTGAGGTCGAGGTCCGGGTCGACGCTCATCTTCCCGGCGCCGACGATCGACTCGGAGTTGGTGCGGGTCAGATGACCCAGCCGGTCGGACAGTTCCGGCAGGGCGCCGGTGTCCTTGAGGTGGTGCAGGAGATGCTGGGTGCCCCACGTGCCGGCGGCGAGGACGACGTGCCCGGCCGTGTAGGTACGACGGTTCTTCCGCTTCCACGCGCCGGTGCGCTCGGTGTCGACGTCCCACGTGCCGTCGGGGGCCTGGCGCAGGCCGGTGACCGTGGTGAGGGGGACGATCTCGGCGCCGGCCCGTTCGGCGAGCCCGAGATAGTTCTTCAGCAGTGTGTTCTTGGCGCCGTGCCGGCATCCGGTCATGCACTCGCCGCATTCGATGCAGCCCGTGCGGTCGGGGCCGACACCGCCGAAGTACGGGTCGGCGACGGTACGCCCGGGCTCCCCGAAGTACACCCCCACCGGGGTCTGGATGAAGGTGTCGCCCACGCCCATGTCCGCGGCGACGGACTTGACGATCTCGTCCGCGGGGGTCATGTGCGGGTTCTGCACCACGCCGAGCATGCGACGTGCCTGGTCGTAGAAGGGGCTGAGCTCGTCGTTCCAGTCGGTGATGTGTGCCCACTGGCCGTCTTCGAAGAACGGAGCCGGCGGCTTGTAGAGGGTGTTGGCGTAGTTGAGGGAGCCACCGCCGACGCCGGCTCCGGCGAGGATGAGGACGTCGTGCAGCAGATGGATCCGCTGGATACCGAAGCACCCCAGCTTGGGTGCCCACAGGAATCGCTTGAGATCCCAGCTGGTCTTCGCGAAGTCGGCGTCGGCGAAGCGCCGGCCCGCTTCGAGGATGCCGACCCTGTACCCCTTCTCCACGAGCCGCAGGGCCGTCACACTTCCACCGAACCCCGATCCGACGATGAGGACGTCGTAGTCCGTCGCGCGCTGCTCACCCACCGAAACACCTCCATGAAGCTGGTTGTTACTCACCAGTATGCACGGGCTTGCTGTGACCATTGCCACAAGGGTGCCCTAACTGTAACCATGAGTTTCATAAACCGCAGGTGAGGGCCGGAAACGGCTGTGGCCGAATGTCACACCGCTTCGATCGAATCGACGCGATGTGACATTCGGCCACAGCGGGTAAGGGGGTAGCGGCGGGTCAGGCGCGGACGGTCAGGCCGACCTTCTGGAACTCCTTGAGGTCCGAGTAACCCGACTTCGCCATCGCACGGCGCAGACCGCCGACCAGGTTCAGCGAGCCGAACGGATCGTCGGACGGACCGGTGAGCACGCGGTCCAGGCTCGGGCGCTCGTCGTAGGCGACCTGCAGCAGCGCGCCGCGCGGCACGGACGGATGCGCACTCGCCGACGGCCAGTACCAGCCCCGGCCCGGGGCCTCGGCCGATACCGCGAGGGGGGCACCGAGCACGGCGGCGTCGGCACCGCAGGCGATGGCCTTGGCCAGGTCGCCCGAGGTCTCGATGTCGCCGTCGGCGATGACGTGGACGTACCGGCCACCGGTTTCGTCCAGGTAGTCGCGACGGGCGGCGGCCGCGTCGGCGATCGCCGTCGCCATGGGCACTCCGATGCCCAGTACCTCGCTGGTGGTGGTGGCGCCCGCTGTCGAGCCGTAGCCGACGACGACGCCCGCCGCTCCGGTACGCATCAGGTGCAGCGCGGTGCGGTGATCGCTCACACCACCCGCGACGACCGGCACGTCCAGCTCGGAGATGAACGTCTTGAGGTTCAGCGGCTCGCTCTCACCGTGCGCCACGTGCTCCGCGGAGATGATGGTCCCGTGGATGACCAGCAGGTCGAGGCCGGCCTTCACCAGGTGCGGAGTCAGCGCCCGCGCATTCTGCGGGCTGACCCGCACGGCCGTGGTCACGCCGGCATCGCGCACCTGCGCGATCGCGGCAGCGAGTAAATCGGGCTGCAGCGGGGCCGCGTGGAGCTTCTGCAGGTGCGCGATCGCCGCTGCCGGGTCCGGGTCGGACTCGGCGATGCCGACGAGGCGTTCGATCTCGGCATCGACATCGGCGTGCCGGCCCCACAGGCCCTCACCGTTGATGACGCCGAGGCCACCGGCCTTGCCCAGTTGCACCGCGAAGGACGGCGAGACCAGCGCGTCGGTGGGATGGGCGAGCAGCGGGATGTCGAATCGGTACGCGTCGAGCTGCCAAGCCGTCGACACCTCCTTCGAGGAGCGCGTCCGGCGGGACGGCACGATGTTGATGTCGTCCAGCTCGTAGGTGCGTCGGGCGGTTCGCCCCATGCCGATTTCAACCAGGTCGCGCACGCGCGTCCCTTTCTTCTCAGGTAGATGCCCCCACCGGACACTCCGGCGGGGGCCGATCGCGGACTCTTGCTCTACCGAACCACTGCTCTACCGAACCACGTAGTTCGGTGCTTCGGCCGTGATCGTGATGTCGTGGGGATGGCTCTCCTTCAGGCCCGCCGCCGTGATCTGCACGAACTGCGCCTCCTGCAGCTGTTCGATGGTGGCGGCACCGGCATAGCCCATCGCTGCCCGCAGGCCGCCGATCAGCTGGTGCGTGACCTGCTGCAGCGGACCGCGGAACGGCACACGACCTTCGATGCCCTCGGGCACCAGCTTGTCCTCGGAGAGCACGTCGTCCTGGAAGTAACGGTCCTTCGAGTACGACTTGCCCGCGCCCCGGCTCTGCATCGCGCCGAGCGAACCCATGCCGCGGTAGCTCTTGAACTGCTTGCCGTTGACGAGGATCAACTCACCCGGCGATTCGGCCGTGCCGGCCAGCAGGGAGCCGAGCATGGCCGTGGAGGCGCCGGCGGCGAGCGCCTTGGCGACGTCGCCGGAGAACTGCAGGCCGCCGTCGGCGATGACCGGGACGCCCGCGGGCTTGGCGGCGGCGACGGCCTCGAGGATGGCGGTGATCTGCGGCGCGCCGACGCCCGCGATGACGCGGGTGGTGCAGATGGAGCCGGGACCCACGCCGACCTTCACGGCGTCCACACCGGCCTCGATGAGCGCTGCGGCACCCGCCCGGGTCGCGACGTTGCCGCCGATGATCTGGACCCGATCGCCGACCTCGGCCTTGAGCTTGGCGATCATCCCGAGAACACCCGCGGAGTGACCGTGGGCGCTGTCGACCACGAACACGTCCACCCCGGCGTCCGCCAGGGTCATGGCCCGGGACCACGCGTCGTCGCCCACGCCGACCGCGGCACCGACGAGCAGGCGACCGTCGCGGTCCTTGGTGGCGTCGGGGTGCTGCTCGGTCTTGACGAAGTCCTTGACGGTGATCAGTCCGGTCAGGCGACCCTGCCCGTCGACGATCGGCAGCTTCTCGATCTTGTGACGGCGCAGCAACCCGAGGGCGGCTTCGGCGGTGACACCCTCCTGGGCGGTCACCAGCGGCGCCTTGGTCATGACCTCCGCGACCGGGCGGTTCTGGTCGACCTCGAACCGCATGTCCCGGTTGGTGATGATGCCGACGAGCTGGCCCTCGTCGTCGGTGACGGGCAGCCCCGAGATGCGGAAGCGCGCACACATGGCGTCGACCTCGGCGAGGGTGGCGGTCGGCTTGCAGGTGACCGGGTCGGTGACCATGCCCGCCTCGGACCGCTTCACGGTCTCGACCTGCGCGGCCTGCGCCTCGGCGGACAGATTGCGGTGCAGGACGCCCATACCCCCGGCGCGGGCCATCGCGATGGCCATGCGCGACTCGGTGACGGTGTCCATCGCGGAACTGACCAGCGGAACCCGGAGACGGATGTCCCGGGTCAGCTGGCTCGACGTGTCCACCTGGCTCGGGATGACGTCCGACGCGGCCGGCAGCAGCAGCACGTCGTCGAAGGTCAGACCCAGCATGGCGACCTTGTCCGGGTCGTCACCGCCGGTATGCACGTGCCCTCCGGTACTCCTCATGCGGTTCGGACCCTCCATGACGCGTCGATACGGTGCGGGCGGGTGGCCCCCGGCCCGGCATCGGTGATTACGGAACACAATGTCGTGAAAGACAATGGTGCGAGCGGTGCGCACCGTTCCCCGGACGCTCCGAACAACGATGCCCTGCTCGTGAACTATCGTATCGGTTCACCGGGACCGGCACACACGCGCATCCGCACGCGTACACGAAGGTCCGCGGGAAGTCCACGGTGTGACGGCTGGCGCGGACCCCGTCGGACTGCGTACCGTGGAGTCGTGCGTGATCAGTTGCCTCCCGGTCTGCCACCGGACCCATTCGCTGGAGATCCCGACGATCCGTCCGCCGCACTGGACGCCATCGAGCCGGGTCAGCCGCTCGACCCTGCCGAGCGGCTGGGCGGCGCGGGGGGGCTT
>NZ_AJFC01000285.1:0-31122 GCF_000256505.1 Rhodococcus sp. P14
GGCTGGCCGTCGAGGAGGATCTTGCCGACCTCGCGGTGTACGAAGCGCTGCTGTCGCCGCGCGGCGTCCGCGGCCTGGTGGTGTGCTGCGAGGACTGCCATCAGGATCACTACCACGACTGGGACATGCTGCGGGCGAACCTGCTGCAGTTGCTTGTCGACGGTACGGTCCGGCCGCACGAGCCGGCCTACGATCCCTCCCCCGATGCCTATGTGACATGGGACTACTGCCGCGGCTACGCGGATGCGTCGATGAACGAGGCGCTACCGGTCGACCCGTACGGCCTCGACTCCTAGAAGAAGCCTCCGCACCAGAAGAAGCCTCCGCACCACGGGAAGGGCCCGCCGGGACACACGTCCGGCGGGCCCTTCTCGTCACGTCTACTCCGAAGGTGCGGGCACCGTGTACTCCGAAGGTGCGGGCACCGCGGTGATCGTCTGGCTGATCGACTGCTGCTCCAGCGAGGTGGACGGCGCCGGTGCCGACGCCGACGGGGTCGTGGTCGGCGCAGCGGTCGGCGCGGTGGTGGGCTCCGGCGTCACCGGTGGGCTCGTCGGTCCGGTGGACGGGGGCGGAGTGACGGGGGACGGTTCCGGACTGGGTGCCGGCTGCGACGACGGCGGCACCAGATCGACGCCGGGTGCCTCAGTGGACGTCGCCGGGGGGACCGTTCCCGTACCGGGTGTCGTACCGGCGATGGTGGGGTCCACGGTCGACGGGGTCGTCGGAGTGGTCGGCACCGGCGCGGGAATCACCTGCGTCGACTGGACCGGGGGCGCGGGCAGCACGGGCGGAGGCGGGGGCGGAAGGAGCTTGCTCAACTCGGTGGTGAGCCGCTGCACCCAGTCACCCAGCTGGTCCCGCTGGCCGGCGTCGGTGACCGATCCGGACCGCTGCTGCGCCGACTGGATCAGTTCCTGCGCGCCTTCCGTGTCGCCGACGGCGAGCCGCTGCTCGGCCTCCTGCAGCGTGGAGGCGGTGTCGATCCGGGCGACCGTCGACTCGGCCTGCTCACTGAAGACGACCTGCTTGACACTCCACAGCGGGTCGCCGGGTTCGGCCTGGTAGGACACGGCGGTCGCACCACCGACGGCGATGGCGATCAGGGCGGCGGCGCCGGCGATGGGCCGGATCAGGCGGAGCTGGGTGCGGGCGCGGGAGCGGCGCTCGGCGAGTGCGTCGCGGGCACCGATCTCCCGGTTGACCGCGGCGACGATCTCGTCGAGATCCGGCTCGGAAGGAAGCGGATCGGCCAGGATCTCGGCACGCCAGCCCGCAAGAAGGGTGGCGAGCTCGTATTCCTCGGTCGTCTCGGTGGGCACCGGTCCGTCCCCGGAGATCGCGTCGATGAGGGCGTCGTCACGGCGCACGGCCGCAATGTCCACGGGGGTGCCGTCGTCGGCGAGATCGGCGAAGAAATCGTCATCCGCGCCGTGCTTCCTACCCATTTCTCTCACCTGCTCTCGTCACTTCCTTCTTCAGTCGGGCGATGGCACGGTGCTGCGCCACTCGAATGGCCCCTGCCGTACTTCCCACCGCTGCTGCCGTTTCTTCCGCGGACAGGCCCACCACGAGCCGCAGGACCAAGATCTCCCGCTGCTTCTCCGGAAGCGTGCCCAGCAGCTGCTTCATCTGCCGGCTCGTCTCCGCATTGAGCGCCTGCTCCTCCGGACTGTCGTCAAGCGACATCGACTCGGGTACCTCCGCGACCGGATCCGCCCGGTTGCGGGCGGCGCTGCGGTGCGCGTCGGCGACCTTGTGTGCCGCGATCCCGTACACGAATGCCATGAAGGGGCGTCCCTGGTCCTGATACCGCGGCAACGCCGTCATCACGGCCAGGCACACCTCCTGCGCTACGTCGTCCGCGGAGAGCTGGCCACGCTCCGCGGCTCCGACCCGTGCCCGGCAGTACCGGACGACCAAGGGCCGGATGGTTCTCAGAACCTGAGCGAGGGCCGTCCGATCTCCCTGCGCAGCCGCAGCGACAGCGGAGTCCAACTCCTCACCCATGACAGTCATCGATTGCGCAAGTCCTGGCGTTACAAAGTGACACGACCCCCCGGCCGGGTGTGCTTCCACTTGCAGTGGAACATCCCCAGACTAGCGACACGACCGGACGGAACGGACGCACGGATGGCTTCTAGACCCGGATCGTTGCGAATCTCCCACCGCGCCGGACGACGAGTGCCGCCGACTCGTCGCGCACGCGCCGAGCCGCCTCCCCGCCCCCGAGCCCGTCCCACAGCATCGCGGCCGCCCAGCGCAGCGGGACCAGACCGAGCGCGGTACTACGGTCGAGTACGTCGAGGCACAGGTCCCGGGCGGGCGTGAGATCGGACTCCCCGGTCCACGAGGCGGCCCGCAGCAGATCGGATTTGACCAGGTGCCGGACCGAGCCGCTGCGTTCGGCCTCGGCCGCGGCCGCAGCCGAACGCCGACGGGCGGTGGCGAAGTCCCCGGAGGCCAGGGCAGTCTCCGCGCAGACCCAGTGCAGGCGCACACGCTGGCGCCGGAACACCGCGCCGTGCACGCCTTCGGCGGCGTCGAGAGCGGCAGCGCAACGGTCCAGCAGCCGGACGGCCGGCCGGATCCGGCCGCACCCGAGCGCGTCCGCCGCCAGCCCCGTGAGGGCGTCGCACCGAGCCTCGACGGTCCACGAGGAATACCGCGGGGCGTCGGCGAGCGCCGCGGCCGCCCGTCCGTCGAGGACGGCGGCCTCGCGGTGCCGGCCGAGCTGACGCAGCAGCGACGCCTCGGTGCTCGCCGCCAGGGACGCGAGCGCTCCGTCCGGACCCGTGGCGCGGCGGAGCCGGGTCAGCTCCGCGCGGGCGGCGGCGTAGCGACCCTGACCGCCCAGGGCGACGGCCCGGTGCCACGACGCGACGCGATCCCCGCCGGGCGGGAGAGGGAACAGGTCCGGCCGGGCACCGAATGCCGCCGAGGCGAGCGTGGACGTGTCGGACGGCAGGGCGGTGACGGGCACGAGGCCATGATCGCACCCCTTCGCCTCCGTCCGGCGGGGAGGTGGAGTGCATTCCGAGAAATATGCACCGACGGCGCATCAATTACTTCCGTGCTTCGGCCGGTTGAACATCCGGTTTACGTTTTGTTAATTACAGACACGGTGTCGGTACGAAAGATGCGCACGCCGTGGCAATTTTCGGCCCCGGCGAACCGGACGGATGCCTTCCGGCACCCAGCGCAGGGCCTATAGTCCCTGATCGGGGCCATTCCGGGAACCGGAGGACGGCACGCACCGTGGAGGCGCACACCCTCAGGACACAATCACGGATCAGCCACGATGTAAATATTTCGGCGGTTAATTCTCGCAGATCGGGATATGGAAATTGCCACTCCGCGAAAGTGTTGACTCCATTTCCTCGCCACCTTTACGGTTACGAAGCCTGAACAACTGCTTTGGGGGGAAAGACCTTCCGCTCACGGTCCGCTCGCCTCGGGCGAGCACGCTGCAAAGGAGTACCCATGCCTGCACCACACCACTTGCCCGGACCGAACGCGGACGTCTGGGATTGGCAGATGCACGGACTGTGTCGTGGGGTGGACTCCTCGATGTTCTTCCACCCGGACGGTGAGCGCGGCCGGGCCAGGGCGCAGCGCGAGAGCCGGGCCAAGGAGATGTGCCGGCAGTGCCCGGTGCTCGTGCAGTGCCGGGAGCACGCTCTGGCGGTGTCCGAGCCGTACGGCATCTGGGGCGGCATGTCCGAGACCGAACGGGAGATGTACGCGCGGCACCGACGACGGCGGATCGCGGTCTGACCGGCCCGCCGGACGACACCACGAGACGACGAAGCCCCGCACGGATTGTTCCGTGCGGGGCTTCGCAGTTCCCGGGTACCCGGCCGACTCCGCGGCCGGGCACCCGGCTCGCTAGTGAGCGTGACCGTGGCCGTGACCGGCCTCGGGCGCCTCCTCCGGCTTGTCGACGACGGCGCTCTCCGTGGTCAGCACCATCCGCGCCACCGAGGACGCGTTGACGACCGCGGACCGGGTCACCTTGACCGGATCCACGACACCGTCGGCGAGCAGGTCACCGTAGGTGAGGGTGGCTGCGTTGAACCCGGACCCGGCGGGGGCCTCGGACACCTTGTTCACCACGACCGACCCGTCGAGGCCGGCGTTAGCGGCGATCCAGTACAGCGGGGCCGCGAGCGCGGCGCGCAGCACGGCGACACCCGTGGCCTCGTCACCCGAGAGCGAGTTCTCGAGCGCGTCCAGCTCCCGGGCGGCCTGCACGAGCGCCGAACCACCACCGGGCACGATGCCCTCTTCGACCGCGGCCTTGGCGGCGTTGACAGCGTCCTCGACACGGAACTTGCGCTCCTTGAGGTCGGTCTCGGTGGCTGCACCCACCTTGATCACCGCGACGCCGCCGGAGAGCTTCGCGAGCCGCTCCTCGAGCTTCTCCCGGTCCCAGTCGGAATCGGTGGCCTCGATCTCGCGACGCAGCTGCGCGACGCGGTTCTCGATGTCCTGTTGCGTACCGGCACCGTCCACGATCGTGGTGCTGTCCTTGGTGACCACCACCCGGCGGGCCGAACCGAGCAGGTCGAGACCGGCATCCTTCAGGGTCAACCCGACGTCGGAGTTGATGACGGTGCCGGCGGTGACGACGGCGAGGTCGTCGAGGAACGCCTTGCGGCGGTCACCGAAGAACGGCGCCTTGACCGCGACGGCCTTGAGGGTCTTGCGGATGGAGTTGACCACGAGGGTGGAGAGCACCTCCCCCTCGACGTCCTCCGCGATGATCAGGACGGGCTTGCCGTTCTCGGCGATCTTCTCGAGCAGCGGCAGGAAATCGGGCAGGGAGCCGATCTTGTCGCGGTAGAGGAGGATGACGGCATCCTCGAGCACCGCCTGCTGTGCGTCGATGTCGGTGATGAAGTAGGGCGACAGGAAGCCCTTGTCGAACTGGACGCCCTCGGTGACGACGAGCTCGGTCTGGAGCGTCGAGGACTCCTCGACGGTGACGACACCGTCCTTGCCGACGGTGCTCAGGGCCTCGCCGACCATGTTGCCGATCTCCTCGTCGCGCGAGGAGACGGTGGCGACCTGGGCGATGGCTTCCTTGCCCTCGACCGGGGTGGCGGCGGCGAGGAGTGCCTCCGACACCTTCTCGGCGGCCCGGCCGATGCCGCTGCCGAGCGCAATGGGATTGGCGCCGGCCGCGACGTTCTTCAGGCCGGCCTTGATGATGGCCTGGGCGAGCACCGTGGCGGTGGTGGTGCCGTCACCGGCGACGTCGTTGGTCTTGGTGGCAACGCTCTTGACCAGCTGGGCGCCGAGGTTCTCGAACGGGTCCTCCAGCTCGATCTCCCGGGCGATGCTGACGCCGTCGTTGGTGACGGTCGGACCGCCGAACGCCTTGGCGAGCACCACGTGCCGCCCACGCGGGCCGAGGGTGACCTTGACGGCGTCGGCGAGCTGATCGACGCCACGCTCGAGTGCCCGCCGCGCGGTCTCGTTGAACTCGATTTGCTTGGACATGTTCTCCGACTACTCCTGGAACGAAGGATCCGGAACGGACTCCGCCCCGGGTCCGAGGCGGAACTCCGGGGCGGAATGCGTGCGGCTTACTTGGCGACGACGGCCAGCACGTCGCGAGCCGACAGGATCAGGTACTCCTGGCCGGCGTACTTGATCTCGGTTCCGCCGTACTTGCTGTAGATGACGACGTCGCCTTCCTTGACATCGAGGGGGATGCGCTTCTCACCCTCGTCGTCCCAGCGGCCGGGGCCGACGGCGACGACGGTGCCCTCCTGGGGCTTCTCCTTCGCCGTGTCCGGGATGACCAGGCCGGAGGCAGTCGTCGTCTCGGCCTCGTTGGCCTGGACGAGGATCTTGTCCTCGAGCGGCTTGATGTTCACGCTCGCCACGATGAGCCCTCCACTTTCAGGGGTTCGATGGTCCGAGGCCTCTTGTCGTCCTCGGACAGGGTTTGTTCAGTCACCACGGTGACTCCGCGCGTAGTCCCGTCGTCGCGGGTGCCGGAACACGCTCGGCGTCGACTAGCACTCTATACACGCGAGTGCCAGCGCTCAAGGGCAGAGGGTGCTGAATGCGCTCGTGTCGCCTCGGACGCACCACGACCGCGACGAGCGGGCCCCCACCCGGGCGACCTCCGCACGAGTGCACCCCGTTCGTCGGGCTCCGGACCCACCGCGGGCCGCCGACCCCGCACGTGCCCGTCGCGTCCGCAACCGAGGAGACCGAACTGTGACCATTCGTACCCGGAACCGAGCCGCGGGTGCTCCCCTGCCGAGATGACGTCCGTTCGGCACCCGTGCCCACGACGCTCCACTCGCGCCGCCCTCCGAGAGTACGGCTCCGAGCTGGGACGACAGCGGCCGAACGGACGAACCACCCGCGCCCGGCACCGACGTCGGGCGCGCGTGGCGGAACAGGGACGCCGCGCCGCCGCGCCGCCGGGCGGGCCGAGATCGGCGGTTTTCGGCGCGCGCCCGCACACCCCCGTCTGTTACGTTCGGATAACGGAGACCGAACGCGTGACCATTCGGTGACTTTGCGGCTCGACCGCGTCCCTGTCCGCCGGTCACGCACGGGAGGGGAACTATGCGCACGTCGCTGGGAATTTCCACCGGCGCTTCCGGAGTGGGCTCGGCCCTCGTCGTCGAGGGGCCGGGAGAGCACACCACCGAGTACCGATTTCTCGCCGCCGATCCCGAGACCGCCGGCGACCTGGGCGACCTCGTCATCGATGCCCTCTCCCTCATGAGCACCCAGATCGACGGACACGCCGTCCCCGACGCGGTGGCGGTGGCCTATCGAACCTCCGAGCACGCGGAGGCGATCCGCTCCGCGTCGGTGCGCGACGGCCACATCGTCCATCTGGTTCCGGAGACGACGGCCGTGCTCGCCTACCTGAACAGCACCGGGCTCGTCGACACCGCCGACACCCTCGCCGTCGCCGACCTGGGGGCGTCGGGATTCACCGTCTCCGTCGTCGACCGACGGTCCGGGTCGATGCTGCGCTCGGCCCGGACCGGGGACGTCGGGGGCGGAGCCGTCCGTGCCCGCGTCTACGACCACGTGCGCCGCCGGATCGGCCGTACCCGTGGCCGCATCCCGATCGACCCCGCCCTGCTGACGGTGCGCTGTCAGGGCGCACTCGAGGCCCTCGGAGAGGCGTCCACGACCCGGATCGAACTCGGTGACGCCGGACCGGCGGTGCCCCTGACCCGCACGGAACTCGACGAGATGGTGGCCGATCTCAGCGACACCGCGGCGACGTTCACCCGGCGGGTCTGCCACACCGAACCGCGGCCGCAGATGCTGGCGCTCGTGGGCGGCGCAGCGGCGATGCCGGCTCTGGCCGACGCCGTGACCTCGGCCTTCGCCGGCCCCGTCGCGGTGGTGCCGGAACCGGCCACCGCCGCGGCCCACGGCGCCGCGCTGCTCGCCGCGTCGTCACGACTGTCCTCCTATCCGTCGGTAGGTGCCTCGACCCCGACGGCGGGCACCCCCGGCGGCAAGGTCTCCGGTGCCCTCGCCGGGGCGCTCGTGATCGGTGCGCTCGTCGCGGGCTATGCGACCGACCAGATCGCGTCCGACGACACCGCCGTGTCCCCCGCCGGGACCAGCGGCCAGGCCACGACCCAGCCGGCGGCGGCCGTCCCCGACACCGGACACACGCAGATCCCCTCCGAGGATCCCCACGCCGCCGTCACCACGACAGCTGCCGACAACGGCTACGCACGCACGGACACGCCGGTGCCCTATCCCACTCCCACCGTGCCCGAGTCGTCGACGACCACGCCGGCGACGACCACGCCGCCCAGCACACCGGAATCGACGACGAGCGAGCGGCCCGAGTCGCCTGCGGACGTCCCCGGCACCGACCGGCCGTGGCAGTTGCCGGGAACCCTCCCGAGCGTTCCGCTGCCGACCGTCCCGCTGCCGACGCTGCCCGGCACGACGCCGTCCGAGAGCACGACACCGAGCTCGACGACGTCCGCGCCGCCGTCCGAGTTCGCACCACCCGAGACGACGACCGAGACCTCCTCGACCGCGGCCCCGGCGGAGGAGGCGACGAGCACGTCACCGCCTCTCATCGAACCGTCACCGGCCGCCTGATCGCGCCCGCCGATCCCCGCAGCGTCGGGTCAGGCAGGCACCTGGGCGATCTCGACCGGCAGGCCGGGATCGGTGCCGACGGTGAGCGCGGAGGGCTGGGCGCCCCCGGCGATCAGATGCGCTCCCAGCGCGGCGATCATCACCCCGTTGTCGGTGCACAGGCGCGGCCGCGGCACCCGCAGCGCGATCCCGGCGGCCGCGCAGCGCTCCTCGGCGAGCTCACGCAGGCGGGAATTGGCAGTGGCTCCACCGCCGAGGACCAGCGTGTCCACGCCCACGTCCTGCGCGGCCCGCACCGCCTTCATCGTCAGCACGTCGGCGACCGCTTCCTGGAAACCGGCCGCCACGTCCTCGAGCGGGACCGGCTCGCCGGAGCGCTCGCGCGCCTCGACGAACCGCGCGACAGCCGTCTTGAGCCCGGAGAAGGAGAAGTCGTGCCGGGCGTCGCGCGGCCCCGTCATCCCCCGCGGGAACACCACCGCGGTGCGGTCACCGTTCTGTGCGGCCCGGTCCAGCGCGGGACCGCCCGGGAAACCGAGTCCGAGCAGCCGGGCGACCTTGTCGAACGCCTCGCCGGCCGCGTCGTCGACCGTCGTGCCCAGCTCGACGATCGGCTGACGGCCGAGATCCTCGACGTGCAGCAGGTGGGTGTGCCCGCCGGAGACCAGCAGCGCCACGCACGGTGGCATCGGTCCGTGTTCGATGGTGTCCACGGCGACGTGCCCACCGAGATGGTTGATCGCGTAGAACGGCACGTCCCACGCCGCCGCATACGCCTTGGCTGCCGCGACACCGACGAGCAGTGCGCCGGCGAGACCGGGCCCGATCGTCACGCACACGGCGTCGGGCTTGGTGACACCGGCGGCAGCCAGCGCCCGTCGCATGGTCGGAACGATCGCCTCGAGGTGCGCGCGGGACGCGATCTCCGGGACGACGCCACCGAAGCGGGCGTGTTCGTCGACGCTCGAGGCCACCTCGTCGGCGAGCAGGTCGAGCGTGCCGTCGCCGACCCACCGGACGATGCCCACGCCCGTCTCGTCGCAGGAACTCTCGATCCCCATCACGATCACGACTGTGACTCCTTCCGCCGGTCCGGCCGGCACATGGTGTACGCGTCGGCCCCGCTCGGCTGGTAGTACCGCTTCCTCGTCCCGACGATCTCGAAACCCTCCCGGCGGTACAGCGCGATCGCTGCGTCGTTGTCGGTGCGCACCTCGAGGAACACGGGACCGCCCCAGGCGTCGGCCGTCCGCAACAGCTCGGCGAGCAACGCGCCACCGACGCCGCGGCGCCGCTGTCGTGGGTCCACCCCGATGGTGTGGACCTCCGATTCCGGATGAACCGCGGTGCCGAGACGCGCGAGACCGGCGTAGCCGATGAGCCGGCCTTCCTCGTCCCGGGCGGCGACGTAGTGGTTCTGCGGTGCCGCCAGCTCGGCACGGAACGCGTCGGCGCTCCACGGGTCGTCACCGGGGAACAGGATCCGTTCCAGCTCAGCGCACCGGGCGACGTCGGACGGCTGCAGCGCGTCGACGAGGGGACGAGGGTCGTGGGTGGTCATTTCTTCTTCCGGTCCGCCGTCTCCACCGCGTCCGGGCGGCGCAGGTACAGGGGCACCAGGGGCTCGGGCTCCACCCCGGCGAGCAGGTCCGCGACGGCCACGGCGACCAGCCCTGCCGGGGAGGGTGTGGCCACCGGATGCGCGGGCAGCTCGAACAGGTCGACGTGCGGGCGGGATCCCGCGATCCGCTGCGACGGCTCCGCCTTCAGATCCGCCGGCCTGCACACCCCCGGTCCCTCGAGGCGGACGCCGCCGGAGTACCGCGCCCAGTACACCTCGCGGCGACGAGCGTCGGTGACGACGAGAAGATCACCGGCACTCTCGCCGGCTCCCGGCCCCGTACCGTCGGCGTCCGCACCCAGGACGTCGGCCGCGATCGCGTCGAGACTGCACACGCCGTGCACCGGCACGTCGAGGGCGTCGCCGAAGGCAGCGGCGGTCGCCATGCCCACGCGCAACCCGGTGAACGGCCCCGGGCCGACACCGACGACGACGGCGTCGAGATCGGCCGGCGTGTGCCCGGTGGACGACAGACACTCGAGGATCTGCGGGGTCAGTACCTCGGCATGGGCGCGTGGATCGTCCGTGACCCGCACGGCCAGCGTCTCGATGCCGGCGGTCCCTGGTTCACCGCGGTCGTCCACCCGGACGAGACCTGCGGTGACGGCGGGGGTGGCGGTATCCACGGCGAGAACGAGCACGAGTATCCAGAGTACCGCCGAGCGCGGCGGTCACCCCACCCAGGACCAGGTGGCGGTGCGCACGTCCGAGTCCGGTTCGCGGCGCAGCCGCACCCGCAGGTGCCGTTCGGTGAGCGCCTCGACCAGTCCCTCACCCCATTCCACGACGACCACGGCGGCGGTCAGGTCGGTGTCGAGGTCGAGAGCGTCGAGTTCGTCGAGGGCGTTCGGTCCGTCCCCGAGGCGGTAGGCGTCGACGTGGATCATGCCCACGGGTTCGCCCTCGGTGCGACCGCCGGGGCGATGCTCGCGGGCGATGACGAAGGTGGGCGAGGTGACCCGGCCCTGCACCCCGAGGCCTGCCGCGATGCCACGGGTCAGGGCGGTCTTCCCGGCGCCGAGCGGTCCGTCCAGCACTACGAGATCGCCGGCGTGCAGTTGTTCTGCCAGGCGCCGGCCCAGTGCCTCGGTGTCCTCGACCGTGGGCAGCTCGGCGCTGCGCTCGGTGTGCGTGCCGGCGGCGAGATCGTCACCCAATTGCGGCGCGCCTCCTGCCGGCGTCGTGGGCGAACCCGCGTTGGATCAGCCGGTCGAGCGCACCGACGACGACCTCGGGGAATTCGAGTTGCACCAGGTGCCCGGCGCCGCGGACCCGCTTGAGCTCGACGTCCGGGAGTGCCGCCGCGAGTTCCTCGGAGCCGGAGAACGGGATGATCATGTCGGCGTCCCCGCACAGCACGAGGGCGGGCACCCGACCCAGCACCGGCAGGGCCGCGGACTCGTCGTGCAGTTCCAGGGTGCGCAGGAAGTTCACGATGGTCAGCACCGAGGTTTCCGCCAGCATCCGGTCGGAGAATTCGACGAGCTTCGGGCTGACCACGGTCCCGTAGGACGCCGCGCGCAGGATCGGCGCGATGATCGCCTTGGCGGCACCGCGGGTGTACTGCACGAAGCCCGGCGCGGTGCGGGCCAGGTGCCGGAATCCGTCGATCACCGGGTTCTCGAGGTTGCGGCCGATGCCGGTCTTGGTCAGGCCGGCCGCGGTGGTGGCGAGCAGTCCGACGCCGACGATGCGTTGGTCGAACAGTTCCGGGCGCTGCGCAGCCAGCGCGATGGTCGTCATTCCGCCCATCGAGTGCCCGACCACGACCACCGGGCCGGTGGGGGCGACCGTGTCGATGACCGTCCCCAGATCGCGGCCGAGTTGGGCGATGGTGCAGGACTTCGACCTCGGCGCGCCGGACTCCCCGTGGCCGCGCTGATCGTAGAACACCATCCGCACGTCCTTGCCCCAGCGCTCCTGCAGGTGCCGCATCTGCAGGTGCCAGGACTGCATGCGCAGGCAGTACCCGTGCACGAACACGATCGTCAGCGGCGCCAGAGCCGAGCCGACCTCGCGCACGGCGAGTTCGACGCCGTCCTCGGTGCGGACGGTGCGCTTGGGCAGCGCGAGCATCGCATCGAAGTCTTCCTCGCCGTAGATCTCGTGCGCGGGCAGGCCCGCGGTGCGCACCGCGTACAGTCCCGCGTTCGAGCCGAGCGTGGCCAGGCTCGCACCCAACAGTCCCAGACTGCCCAACAGCGTCATCGCCGCTCGCCTCCTCCGCCACCGACGTAGGTGCGGACGGTGCGCCCGCCCACGCCGGTGACCACCTCGTAATTGATGGTGTCCAGCAGGTCTGCCCACTCCTGCGCGACAGGCTCGCCGTGACGACCGTCACCGAAGAAGAACGCGGTATCGCCTTCTTTTACTCCGTCCCCGTCCGGTCCGAGATCGACCACGACCTGGTCCATGCACACGCGGCCGAGCTGAGGGCGGCGACGTCCGCCGAGCTGCACCTCGAAGCGGCCGCTGAGATTGCGCCGGATTCCGTCGGCGTAGCCCATCGGCAACAGGGCCACGGTGGTGTCGACGGGCGCCACCCAGCGATGCCCGTACGACACCCCGGACCCTGCACGCACCTTCTTCACCAGCGCCACCCTCGTTCGCAACGTCATCGCGGGCCGGAACCCGAAGTCCCCGACCTCGGGGATCGGGGACAACCCGTACATCGCTATACCCGGTCTGACCATGTCAAAACGCAGGTCAGGACGCGTGACAGTGGCTGCCGAGTTCGACAGGTGCACCACCTCGGGTCTCATGCCGTGGCGGCTCAGATCCGCGACCGCCTCGCGCAACCGGTCCCGCTGGCAGTCGATCTCGGGGTGACCGAGTTCGTCCGCGTGTGCGAGATGGGAAAAGGCGCCGCGCAGCCGGATCGCGCCCTCGGCGCGGGCCCGGCCCAGGTCCTGCAGAAATTCCGGCCATTCGTCGCGTGCCACGCCGTTGCGGTTGAGTCCGGTGTCGATCTTCGCGGTGAGCACCGCGGTCACGCCCGTTTC
The DNA here is from genome assembly GCF_000256505.1 of Rhodococcus sp. P14. Classification (NCBI taxonomy): domain Bacteria; kingdom Bacillati; phylum Actinomycetota; class Actinomycetes; order Mycobacteriales; family Nocardiaceae; genus Rhodococcus; species Rhodococcus sp. P14. Next base: position 12,736 of record NZ_AJFC01000285.1, read on the forward strand.
CCGAGCTGCGGCAACGATCGACGCGAGATGCCGGGTCGACGAAACCCCCAACTCGACGCCGGCGGTGATCGCGGGTGCGAAATCGGCGTCGACGGTGTGCAGCCAGGACAACACGGGCACGTCGATCCCGGCGCGACGCAGTTCGAGTGCCTCGGTCAGGGTCGTCACCCCCAGCTCGCGCGCCCCGGCGGCCACGGCGGCCCGCGCGACCGGGACGGCACCGTGGTTGTATGCGTCGGCCTTGACGACGGCCATCACCGCCGCCTCCCCGGCGAACTCCTGCAGCCGCCGCACGTTCTCGGCCACGGCGTCGAGGTCGATCAGCGCCTCGGCCTGCGGCAGGTCGTGGTGGAGGTGGTTGCGGGGTCGGGGTTCGGCCGTGGTCATGGGTCCCGATCCTGCCACTGCGGGCGAAGTGGCCCGCAGCACGGTCGACGGTGTCGGGTCACGATTCGGCCATGCCCCGCAGACGGCGTACTGCCGTGGGCACCCGGTCGAGGATCGCACTCGCCGACGTCGGCGCCCCGGCGCCGTCGACGCCCCCGCGCGCGGCCGTGTCCGCCGCGAACGCATGGGCCCGCGCACCGGCCGCGGCGGCGAGGTCCGGGGCCATACCGGCGGACATCAGTGCCCCGATCATCCCGGACAGGACGTCGCCCGCCCCGGCGGTGGCGGCCCACGACCCGCCGGCCTCGTTGACGAACACGTGCCCGGCCGGGTTCGCGATCAGCGTCGAGCGGCCCTTGAGCAGTACGTGCACTCCCCAGTCGGCGGCCAGGGCTCGCACCGCCGTCACCCGGTCCGGCTCGGGCCGGCGGCCGGTGAGCCGCGCGAACTCCCCGGCGTGCGGGGTCAACAGCGTCGGGGCGTGTCGGCCGCGGACCAGTTCGGGCTGCCGGGACAGCAGCGTCAGCCCGTCGGCATCGACGAGGACGGGCAGATCCGTCGCCAGCACCTCGCGCAGGGTGTCGGCCGCCTGGTGATCGGTGCCGCCGCCGGGCCCGATCACCCACGCCTGGACGCGGCCCGCCTCGGCGAACGACGGCGCGGCCACCACTTCGGGGAACCGGGCCAGGACGACGGGCGCGGCGCTGCCGGCGTAGCGGACCATGCCGGACGTCGCGGCCACCGCCCCGCCGGCGCAGAGCACGCCGGCACCCGGGAACCGGGCGCTCCCGGCGACGATGCCCACGACGCCCTGGCTGTACTTGTCGTCGTCGGCGCCGGGCACCGGCCAGATCGCGCCGATCTCGGCCGGCTCGGCCGCGACCAGGTGCGCCGGGGACAGGTCGAGACCGATGTCGACGAGCTCGACCCGCCCACAGCGGGCCGGGGCGAGGACGTGGACCGGCTTGTACGCACCGAACGTGACGGTCACGGCCGCGGTGACGGCCGGTCCGTCCACGGCACCGGTATCCGGGTCCACGCCGCTGGGGGTGTCCACGGCGACGATCGGCGCGGTGATCTGCTCGACGACCGCCGCGGCCGCCGGGCGCAGCGGGCCCCGGCCCGAGATGCCGACGATTCCGTCGAGCACGAGATCCGGGTCACCGATCCGCCCGGGATCGGCCGGCACGAGGCGTCCCCCGGCGGCACGCAGCGCCGCGGCCCCCGCCTGATGGGCCCGCTCCGGGTCGAGGAGCAGCGCCGTGACCGCGACCCCGCGGCGACGCAGGAACGCGCCCGCCCACAGGGCGTCGCCGCCGTTGTCGCCCGATCCGACGAGCAGGCTCACGTGCCGACCGGCGACGGAACCGGTGCGCGCATGCAGTTCCGTCGCCGCGATCCGGGCGAGCCCGAACGCGGCACGACGCATCAACGTGCCCTCGGGCAGGGCTGCGAGCAGCGGCGCCTCCGCCGTCCGCACCTGCTCACACGGGTAGTAGCTGCGCATCGGGTCTCCCGCCGGGGTCGCTATTCCACCGTCACGGACTTGGCGAGGTTGCGGGGCTTGTCGACGTCGTAGCCGCGGGTCTGGGCGACCTCGGCGGCGAACACCTGCAGCGGCACGGTCGACAGCAGCGGCTGCAGCAACGTCGGCGCCGCCGGGATCTCGATGAGGTGGTCGGCGAACGGCCGCACCGCCTCGTCGCCCTCCTCGGCGATCACCACCGTCCGCGCGCCCCGGGCCTGGATCTCCCGGATGTTGCTCAGCAACTTCGAGTGCAGCACCGCCCGCCCCTTCGGCGACGGCATCACCACGATCACCGGCAGCCCGTCCTCGATCAGCGCGATCGGACCGTGCTTGAGCTCGCCCGCGGCGAAGCCCTCGGCATGCATGTACGCCAGCTCCTTGAGCTTGAGCGCACCCTCGAGCGCCACCGGATACCCCACGTGCCGGCCCAGGAACAGCACCGTCGACGACGACGCCAGCTCCCGCGCCAGCCGCCGCACCGGCTCGACCGTCTCGAGCACCCGCGCGATCAGGTGCGGCATCGCGGCCAGGTCGGCGTACTCGCGGGCCACCTCGTCCGGATACTTGGTGCCGCGGGCCTGCGCCAACGCCAACCCCACCAGGTAGTTCGCGGCGACCTGCGCCAGGAACGCCTTGGTCGAGGCCACCCCGATCTCCGGCCCGGCCCGGGTGTAGAGCACCGCGTCGGCCTCCCGGGGGATCTGCGCGCCGTTGGTGTTGCACACCGCCAGCACCCGCGCCTTCTGATCCTTCGCGTGCCGCACCGCCTCGAGGGTGTCGGCGGTCTCCCCGGACTGGGAGATCGCCACCACCAGCGTCGACCGGTCCAGCACCGGATCCCGGTACCGGAACTCGCTGGCCAGCTCCACCTCCACCGGCAGCCGCGTCCAGTGCTCGATCGCGTACTTGGCCACCAGACCCGAGTGGTACGCACTGCCGCAGGCGACGACGAACACCTTGTCCACATCGCGCAGCTCCTGATCCGACAGCCGCTGCTCGTCGAGCACGATGCGACCGCCGGCGAAGTGCCCGAGCAGCGTGTCGCCCACCGCGGCGGGCTGCTCCTCGATCTCCTTGAGCATGAAGTAGTCGTGGCCGCCCTTCTCGGCGGCCGCCAGATCCCAGTCGATCTCGAACGGCCGGGTCGCCACGTCGGTGTCCCCGTCGAAGTCCGACACCCGGTACCCGTCGGCGGTGATCACCACCACCTGGTCCTGCCCGAGCTCGACCGCGTGCCGGGTGTGCTCGATGAACGCCGCCACGTCCGAGGCCACGAACGTCTCCCCGTCCCCGACCCCGACCACCAGCGGCGTCGACCGGCGCGCCGCCACGATCGTGCCCGGATGCTCGGCGTGGGTGAACACCAGCGTGAACGCCCCCTCGAGCCGGCGCAGCACCGACAGCGCACTGGCCTCGAAATCCCCCGCGGTCGGCCCCTCGGCATACGCCCGGGCCACCAGATGCACCGCCACCTCGGTGTCGGTGTCGCTGGCGAACTCCACCCCGGCCTTCTCGAGCTCCACCCGCAACGGCGCGAAGTTCTCGATGATGCCGTTGTGCACCACCGCCACCTTCCCCGTCGCGTCCCGGTGCGGGTGCGCGTTCCGATCGGTCGGGCGACCGTGCGTGGCCCACCGGGTGTGGCCCATGCCGGTGGTCCCGGCGAAGTGCTCGGCCCCGACCTCGTCGAGCTTGGCCTCCAGATTCGCCAGCCGACCGGCCTTGCGCTCCACCGCCAGACCACCCGCGCCGTCCAGGACCGCCACCCCGGCCGAGTCGTAGCCCCGGTACTCCATCCGCCGCAGTGCCTCCACCACGACATCGAGAGCCGGGCGGTGCCCGACGTACCCCACGATTCCGCACATGGTTAGCAGGGTACTGGTCCGCGACCCGCCGGTAACAACTCGTCCGTGTCCCCGACGGGTGGCACGCGCGAAGCTGATCATCGGCTAACGTTCACGCCGTGGCGGCGAAACCGAAATCCCTGGCCCAGCGGCTCTCGAAACGCGGACCGCACACGGTATTGCGCGGCAACCTCGCTCTCGCAGGTCAGCCGGGCACCGTCTACACACCCGCCGAGGGGTTCGGCCTGCCCGCCGTCGCGTTCGGCCACGGCTGGATGACCGGCCTCGACAAGTACTCGAAGCTGTTCGAGCACCTGGCCTCGTGGGGCATCGTGGTCGCTGCTCCGAGTACCGAACGCGGACCGATCCCGTCGCACCTCGGGCTCGCCGCCGATCTCGGCACCACCCTCGACATCTGTGTGGGCGTGCGCCTGGGGACCGGCCGGATCAGTGTGCACCCCGATCGGCTCGGCCTGGTCGGCCACGGCATGGGCGCGGGAGCCGCGGTGCTTGCCGCGTCCCGGCGCGAGGTGGCGGCCGTCGCGGCGCTCTACCCGGCTCCGACGTCGCCCCCGGCCTCGGCCCTGGCCGCCCGGGTGCACGCGCCCGGTCTCGTGCTCGCCGCGGAGAAGGACCTCGGCTCGATGGGCAGCGACGCCGTCGCCGTCGCCCAGGCCTGGGGCGGCGAGGTGCTGATGCGGGTCGTTCACAAGGCCACCGACGACGGCATGATCGAGGGCCGACGCCTGCTCGCCTTCCTCGGCGTCGGGGGCGCGCAGCGGAACACCCAGAAGGTCCCCCGCGCGCTGCTCACCGGATACCTGCTGTACCGGCTCGCCGGTGACAAGACCTACGCGCCGTTAGCCGATCCCGAGGCGGAGCTTCCCGGCTCCGAGGTGCTCACCGAGCCCGACGCGATCGACCGTGAACTCGGCACTCAGATCAACCAGCTTCTCGGACGGTAGAACTCCTCGTCGGCCGGCTCCGGCGCGCGCATCGTCCCGACCGGGAGCTCGTGCGGATCCCGGACGCGCCGTAGGGTCTCGAGGCGGCACGCGACCGCCTCCCGGTGCTCGGCGACGATGCGCTCGAAGCGGCCGGTCACAGCGGCCGTCCCGTCACTGCAGCCGTCCGATCACAGTGGCCCCGCCTCGGCCAGGACCACCCCGTCGCCGGCCTCCTGCTCGGGGTTCGGGTCGGCGCCCTCGGCCCCGGCCGTCCCGGTCCGGCGGGCGGTGTCCGCCCGGGGTCCGGGTATCCCGGCCGGCGCAGGGGGCGCACCGTCACCCGACGCACCCGCCCGCTGGGGATCGGGCGGCAGCGGTGCCGTCGACGTGCCGACTCCCGCATCGCCGTGTTCCGCAGCGCCGTCTCCCGCAGCACCCTCTCCCGCTGTGCCCTGCCCCGGAACGAGGTGTCCCGAATCGGCAACGGGTGTGGGCGGTTCCGGTTCCGTGGCTGTGGTCCCGGCCTGTGAGTCGGATGCGTGCGACGGCGCCCGTGCGGGATCCGGCGGCGCCGGTATGGCCGTCTCGACGGCCTCGGTCACCTCCTCCACCACCGTCGCGGCCAGATCGAGGACCGCGCCGGTGAGACCGCCCACAGCGGTCACAAGTCGTAGCCCCGCCGCGACCAGATCCGTGGATGCGCCCGGCGGCGCCCACGGGTCGGTCACCGGACCCACGTCCCGCACCGCCGGATCCGGTGGCGCGAGCATCGTGACGAGTTCGGCGAACACCGCCCGCACCGCGCGGTCGGTGTCGTCGCACAGGGCGAGGAAGGACTCGACCGCCGCCTCCACGTCGGGCCGGTACACCTCGTCACGCCACCGCGCGCACCAGTGCGTGACGGCGGCGCGGTCGAGATCCGGACCCAGCGCCGGATCCCACGCGGCGAGCTGGCGTGCCGTCGGACCGTCGCCGTCCGCGGCGCCGGCCAGGATGGCGTCGATCTCCTCGACGGTGCGTCCGCCGACGGTCGTGTCCGCGAATTCGGCGGCCGCGCGGGCCTTCTCCTCGACGACGGCGAGCACCGCGTCCGCGGCGTCGGTCAGCGCACGGTGGGCGGTGCCCAGCCCTGCCCGCAGGTCCTCCCCCGCTCGCACATGGCGGACGAGCGCGTCGACCGCACCCGCCGCTCCCCCTCCCGTCCACGCCGTCGCCAGGGCGTCGACACCGGAACGATGCCGCGCGACCTCGGCATCCAGGCCGGTCTCGAGCCGGGCGAAGACGTCGGCGTCCACGAGCAGGACGGCCGGGTCCGTGCCGCGCTGCTCGTCGTAGCGTTCCTCCAGGTGCGAACAGGGCGGCAGGCCGGGAGCGTACCGCTCGGCGCGCGGAAGATGCTCGGCGAAGAAGCGCAACCCGACCCGTCCCCCGTCGAGCACCAGGTCGAGCCGCCGCTCGCCCCCGGTCACCGGGATGCCGTCGGCGGCATGTCGACGCCCCGCAGGACGGAGTCGGTCTCCTGGTCCAGCCACGCGTACCCCCCGGCCGCGCGGCGCAGCGCCGACGCGTGTGCGGCCGTCGCTGCCGACCACTCCACCACCGCGCGATGCAGTCGGTCGTAGCACGCCCGCACCGCTTCGGCCTCGGACCGGTAGCGGTCGTCGACCGCGTCCGGGCCGAAGCCGACGGTGTGGAACGCACGCGCACGGCAGTCCGCGTCGGTGGCCGAGTCCGCCAGTCCGTCGGCGACCGACCGGACCACCGCGCCGTCGAGTCCCATTCCGTCACGCACCGCGCCCCCTCCCTCGTCCCCCGGAGGATTGGACGCAGCGGGCGGCGGTTCGGTTCCCGGGCGGAGAAGCGCCTCAGACGGCGGCGACAGCTCCCGCGAGGCGATCGGCGAGCGCGCGGGCCAGTGCGTCGTCGGCGGCCTCCACCATGACCCGCACCAGCTGTTCGGTGCCGGACGGGCGCAGCAGCACCCGGCCGGACTCACCCAGTTCCCGTTCCGCGGCGGCTACCGCGTCGGCGACGGCCGGTGCCTCGGCAACCGCGGACTTGTCGGACACAGGGACGTTCACCAGCACCTGCGGCAGAGTGCGCATGACGGCGGCCAGGTCCGCGAGGGACGATCCCGTCGCCACCATCCGCTCCATGAGACGCAGACCGGTGAGCACCCCGTCACCCGTTGTGCCCAGCGCCGGCAGCACGATGTGACCGGACTGTTCGCCGCCGAGGCTGAAGGAACCGCGCCGCAGCTCCTCGAGCACGTAGCGGTCACCGACCCCGGCGGTGACGACGGTAATCCCGGCTTCGCGCATCGCCAGGTGCAGGCCCAGATTGCTCATCACGGTGGCGACGAGCGTGTCGTCGTGCAGTTCGCCGGCCTCCCGCATCCCGAGGGCGAGGATCGCCATGATCGCGTCGCCGTCGACGACGGCGCCCGTCGCATCGACCGCGAGGCACCGGTCGGCATCGCCGTCGTGGGCGAGACCGAGGTCGGCGCCGTGCTCGACGACCGCGGCCCGCAGACCCTCCAGGTGGGTCGAACCGCACCCGTCGTTGATGTCGAGCCCGTCCGGTTCCGCATGCAGCGCGACGACGGTGGCCCCGGCCGCGGCGTACGCGGCCGGTCCGACGTGCGACGCCGCGCCGTTGGCGCAGTCCACGACCACCGTCAGTCCGGTCAGCGGCGTACGCAGCGCCGACGCGAGGTGTGCGAGATAGCGATCGGCCGCGTCGGCGGCGGTCCGCACCCGGCCGACACCCGCACCGGTGGGACGTGCGACGACGCCCTCACCGTGCAGCATCGCCTCGATGCGGTCCTCGACGGTGTCGTCGAGCTTGTGGCCGCCGGCCGCGAAGATCTTGATGCCGTTGTCCGGCATGGGGTTGTGCGACGCGGAGATCATCACGCCGAGGTCGGCGTCGTAGGCGTCGGTCAGGAACGCGACCGCCGGAGTGGGCAGCACCCCGACCGACAACACGTCGACGCCGGCCGCCGCGAGACCCGCGGTCACCGCGGCTTCGAGCATCTCCCCGCTCGCGCGGGGGTCGCGGCCCACCACCGCGACGGGGCGCCGCCCCTCGGCACCGTTCGCCAGCACGGTCGCGGCCGCTCCGGCGAGTCGCATCGCCAGTTCGACCGTGAGCTCGGCGTTCGCCAAGCCTCGCACGCCATCGGTACCGAACATCCGACCCATCGAGCAAAGTCCTCCACGTCGAGAAATGCGGCCTGCGCCGCCTGCTGTCGCAAAAAGTACGTCAATGCACGAGAGCAGGCGTCCGGTAGCGAATTCTCTACCGGCGCCTGCTCTCGTGGTCGAACAGGTGCCGAGGCTGACGAGGTCAGCGTCGGCGGCACATCAGCGCTTGGAGTACTGCGGTGCCTTACGGGCCTTCTTCAGGCCGTACTTCTTGCGCTCGGTGGCACGCGGGTCACGCGTGAGGAAGCCGGCACGCTTGAGCGCGGGACGGTCCTCGGCGGTGACCTCGATCAGCGCGCGGGCGATCGCCAGGCGCAGGGCGCCTGCCTGACCCGACGGGCCGCCGCCGTGCAGGCGGGCGTGCACGTCGAACTGCTCGGTGCGCTCGACCGTGACCAGCGGCGACTTGACGAGCTGCTGGTGCACCTTGTTCGGGAAGTAGTCCTCGATGGTGCGGCCGTTGAGCACGAACTTGCCGGTGCCGGGCACGAGGCGGACGCGGACGACGGCCTCCTTACGGCGGCCGACGGTCTGCACCGGGCGGTCGAACACGATCGGCGCAGGAGCGACAGCGGCCTCCTCGGCCACGTACTCGTCCGCGGCGACCTCGACGTTCTCGGTGTCGGTGTACTCGTCGCTGTAGTTCTCGTTCACGTTCTCGGTCACTGCGCCACCTGCTTGATTTCGAACGGCACCGGCTGCTGCGCGGTGTGCGGGTGGTTCGGGCCCGCGTAGACCTTCAGCTTCTTCGCGATCGCGCGACCGAGCTTGTTCTTCGGGAGCATGCCGGTTACGGCCTTCTCCACCAGACGGTCCGGGTTCTTCTCCAGAACCTCACCGACGGTGCGGGAACGGAGGCCGCCCGGGTAGCCGGAGTGGTTGTACAGGAGCTTGTCCTGCTTCTTGTTGCCGGAGACGGCAACCTTGTCCGCGTTGATGATGACGACGAAGTCGCCACCGTCCACGTGGGGGGCAAAAGTGGGCTTGTGCTTGCCGCGGAGCAGGTTCGCCGCCTGCACCGCGAGGCGGCCGAGCACCACGTCGGTGGCGTCGATGACGTGCCACTGGTGGGTCACGTCGCCGGCCTTCGGTGTGTACGTAGACACAGATCTTCCTCGTCTATCGTGTCGCTGCTGGCCCGCGCGTCGTCGATGATCACCCTCGGCGGCCAGTTGGGACCCGAGAAGCGACGTTCGCCGCGCACGAAGCAACGACGACGTACGACACGCCAACGGGACACGATACCGGGGACGTGTCCGCCCGGTCAAAACAGCACTCGACCCGTTCGACACAGCATCCAGCCCGTTCGACACAGCACCCGGCCCGTTCGACACAGCACCCGGCCCGTTCGACACAGCACCCGGCCCGTTCGACACAGCACCCGGCCCGTTCGACACAGCACGACGTCCCGGCGGCCTCTCCACCACCGGGACGTCGCTCGTCACCCGGGTCGTCTCAGGCCTGCCACCTCCGTGCCAGCTCGGATTCGACGCTGCGCATCTCGTCGTTGCCCCGCGCCACGGCGACGGCGATCTGGTCGAGCAGCAGGTTCAGGTCGGCGGACGCCCGATCCCACTTCTGCTGGGTGACGTGGTACTCGGACCGGGCCTGCCCGTCCCAGGTCTGCACCAGCGGTTCGACCTGGGATCTGATCCGGTCGAGCGTGTCGTTCATGCCGCGCTGCAGCCCGACGACGCGCGCATGCAGGTCGTCGATGCCACCGAAGTCCTGCCGGATCACATCGGGTCCACTCATTCGTTCTCCTCGGGTCGGGTCGTGCGGACGGAATCGGGTCCGGTCGGTGCCGGACCTTCGGGGTCAGTAGGTGCCGTTGAGGCTGTCGCCGAGGACGTTCAGCGACTGCGCCTGGGCCTCGACGGTGCCCTCGTACGCCCGGCCGTTGGTGCGGATGCCGGCGACGATCGCGGCCAGCGCCTCGTTGAGCTGAAGGGCACTGCGGTCCCATCGCGACATCACGTCGGTGAACGCCATTCCCGACCGGCCCTGCCACACGTCCGGCGACGACGAGACCGTGGTACGCAGCGCCCCGAGCAGTTGTTCGAGCTCTCCGTGGGAGTCCTCGATCTGCCGCGCCGCCGTCTCCATGGTCGCGACGTCGGTCGCCACCCGATTCGAACTGCCCTGCCCTGGTTGCGTCACGCCTGTCTCCTCTGCAGTTCCGCGTTCCGTGTCCCTTCGGACCCCCGTGGCCGAAGCGGTTCGCGCCTACACCGATTGGACGCAGTGCCGGGCCGTCAGGTTCCCTTCTCGGCGAACGAGGCGATCCGCTACGCGACCGTCACCGTGTGCACGGCCTGCTCGCATTCGTTCTTGATGCCCGACCATTCGCCGGTGAGGAATTGGCATCCGACCGCGACCTGGATGCCGGACTCGACCACGACGAACCAGCGCACGAGCGAGAAGTCGTCCGGCGCCTCCACATAGGCGATCACCGGACGGTCCGCGAAGGTGGTGTCGGCGTCGAGGTCGCGGATCACCTCGCCTCGTTCGGCCGCGCGGCGGGCCAGCACCTCCCCCACGCCGGCCAAGTCCAGATGACGACGAAGAATGCTGTGCACCAGCACTATTCGGCGATCACTCCCGCCCACCGGGACGAGTTCGGCACGGTCGGCACGGGCCGGGCCACGAAGCGCCCACCCCTCCGGCAGCTCCAGCCGGACGGGCCCGAGCACGTGCCGCACCGAAGGAGCCCTCGGCGTGGGAGATCTCGTCCCCGGGGTCACGCCGCCCGCGTCGCCCGCGGCGGGATCGTTCACGATTTCCTCGTGCAGGTCCGCACGGTGCCCGGAAGTCCACACCAGGCCGACAGCTGCCACGGCTGCCACGGCGGCCACGACTGCGACGACTGCGACGACGGCAACGCCCCGACGCATCCGGCCGACCGGCCGGGACGCCGGCTCGGTGTGCAGCCAGCGCGGTGCCGCCGCCGCGTCCGCCGGCGGCTCGGGGCCGGGATCCGGCACCGCGGCCAGCATCTCGGACGCTGCGACCGGTAGCACCCGGATGCCACGGCCGAGCCGCTCGGCGATGCGCTCGCACAGCGGCATTCCGGGTGGCTCGCCCGGACTGCCCGTCACGAGGACGACGTCCGGATCGACGGACCCACACACGTTCCGTATCAGCTCGTCGAGCCGGCGGGCCCCGGCCGGAGAGTCCAGCAGCCCCTCGTCCAGGTCGGAATCCCGGGCGAGCCGGTCGACCTCGCCGTCGGGGGTGGTCAGCGCCGTCGTCGTCACACCGGCGCCGTCGACCTCCACGACCGCGTACCGCTCGCCGTCGCCCGGCGGCGCGGTGCGGCGCGCGGCGACCGCGGCGGTCACGAGGACGGCGTGCCGCGCGACCTGCCGCGCGGCCGTGTGCAGCTGCGCTCGACGACGTTCGCCCCACTCGGTGGGATGCACCACCGTCACGGTGTCGAGATCGTCCGGTGCCCCTGCCGTCGCCGCCGCGTACCCGAGCAGGGCGGCCGGGTGCGCATCGTCGTCCGAACGGGGCTCGGGCGCCGCGGCGGGAATCGTCACGGTCCGATCGGCCCACCGTGCGTGGATCCGTCCCGGGACGACCTGCATATGCAGCGTGCGGACGTCGCTCATTGCGGGGGCAGCCAGGCCGTCTGCACGAGCGTCTCCCCGTCGCGCTGCACGAGGGTGCCCCGCCCGGGCGGCATCGGACGCGGACGCGCGGTACCCACGAGTGCACCCTCCTCGCGGTTGCCGCTCATCACGAGACCGGCCGACGACAGTTCCCGCAGCCGCGCGATGACCGGTTCGAAGAGTGCCCGCCCGGCCCCTCCGGAGCGGCGTGCCAGGACCAGGTGCAGCCCGACGTCCTTGGCCTGGGGCAGGTATTCGAGCAGGGGCGTCAGCGGCGACTGGCTCGCGGCGGAGACGAGGTCGTAGTCGTCGACGACGACGAAGACCTCGGGTCCCGACCACCAGGAGCGTTCCCGCAGCTGCTGCTGGGTGACGTCGGGACCGGGCATCCGCCGCTCGAACACCGCCGCTAGGTCGCGGGACATCGCCGACAACGTCACGGCGGACGGTGCGTATCCGCCGAGGTGGTCCCCCTCCACGACGCCGAGCAGGGTGCGCCGGTAGTCCCCGACGATGATGCGGGCCTGCGCCCCCGTGCGGGACTCCATGAGGCTGCGGCAGATGCCGCGGAGCACCGTCGTCTTCCCGCAGCCCGAATCGCCGAAGACGAGCAGGTGAGGCTGTTCGGCGAAGTCGATCCCCACGGGGGCCAGTTCGGCCTCGTCGATGCCGAGCGGCACGAACAGCCGCCGTTCCCCGGCCGCGCCGCCGCCGGCGCCCCACCGGTCGCCGAGGGCGGCCAGGACGTCGGCGCGATCGACGAGGTCGGGCAGCATCCGGACGACCGGGGCGGGGCGACCCGGTGCGGCCGCGGCGACGGCGGCCACGGCGGCCACGGCGTCCGCCAGTCCCGCGGCGAGATCGACGGTCTCGGAGCTGCCGTCGACCCGCGGCAGCGCGGCCAGTACGTGCAGCCCGTCACGGTCGATGCCCCGGCCCGGCCGGCCCTCGGGTACCGCCGCCGCCTTCTTACGGCCGTACTCGGAGTCGGCGGGATCACCGAGGCGCAGCTCGAGACGGGTCCCGAGGTGGTCCCGCATCGCCGGTCGCACGTCACCCCAGCGCGGCGCGGTGAGCACCACGTGGATGCCGAAGGACAGCCCCTGGGCGGCCAGCACCGCGACCTGCGGCTCCAGGGCCTCGAAGTCCTGCCGGATGCTGGGCCAGCCGTCGATCACGAGGAACACGTCGCCGAAGGCGTCCACGTCCGCACCCGGCCCGCCGCCGGCCCGGCGACGGCGCAACTCGGCCATCGATTCGAGGCCGAGTTCGCCGAATCGGCCCTCCCGGCGCCGCAGCAGGGCGGTCAGCTCGGCGATCGTCCGGCGGACGCGGTCGGCGTCCAGCCGGTTGGCGACCGAGCCGACGTGCGGGAGGCCGGCGAGGCCGGCCAGCGCCCCGCCGCCGAAGTCCAGACAGTAGAACTGCACCTGTTCGGACGTGTGCGTCATCGCCATCGACAGGACGAGGCTGCGGAGCATCGTCGACTTGCCGGAGCGCGGTCCTCCGACGACGACCACGTTGCCGGCCGAGCCGGAGAGGTCCACCACCAGCGGATCCCGCCGTTGCTCGAAGGGGCGGTCCACGATGCCGATCGGCGTGCGCAGGATGCTCCGCGGCAGCACGTCACCGGTCAGCAACGACCGGGGAAGGAGCCGGTCCAGGCTCGGCGCCGCATCGAGAGGCGGCAGCCAGACCTCGTGCGCGGGTGCGCCGTGGCCGCGGACCTGCGCGACGAGGACATCGAGCACGGAGCGGCTTCCCTCGGCAGGGAGGGGATCGTCGCCGGGCTCGACCGGCTCGGGAACGGGTTCGGGCTGCGCCAGGGGCACTTCCGCGGTGGTGAACAGCCGCGGCCGGGCGGCTGCAGTGCCGTGCCGGGTCACCGACCGGTCCGAGCGGCGACGCTCGTAGGGCCCCGACACGTAGGCGGCAGCGAACCGCACGATCTCCGCCGAGTCGCACTTGAGGTATCCGGCTCCCGGCGAGGGCGGCAGGTGGTAGGCGTCGGGGACGCCGAGAACACTTCGGGATTCGTTGGCCGAGAAGGTTTTCAGTCCAATGCGGTACGACAGATGACTGTCGAGTCCGCGTAACCGGCCCTCGTCGATTCGCTGACTGGCGAGCAGCAGATGCATGTGCAGGGACCGCCCCAGCCGGCCGATCGCGGCGAACAGGTCCGCGAAGTCCGGCTGCTGCGTGAGCAACTCCGAGAACTCGTCCACGACGACGACCAGCGCCGGCAACGGTGCCAGCGCTGCACCGCCGGCGCGGGCGCGTTCGTAGTCGCCCACGTTCGCGAAGTTACCTGCCGCACGCAGAAGCTCCTGCCTGCGGTTCATCTCGCCCTCGAGGGCATCCTTCATCCGATCGACCATGGCCAGCTCGTCGGCGAGATTGGTGATCACCGCCGCGACGTGCGGCGCCGACTCGAGTCCGAGAAAGGTTGCGCCGCCCTTGAAGTCGACGAGAACGAGATTCAGCGACTCGGGGGCGTGCGTCGCGATCAGACCCAGTACCAGGGTTCGCAACAGCTCCGATTTTCCCGAGCCGGTGGCGCCGATGCACAATCCGTGCGGGCCCATGCCACCCTCGGCGGCCTCCTTCAGGTCCAGTTCGACCGGTGTGCCGTCGGTTCCGATTCCGATCGGGACCCGCAACCGGTTGCGCCCCCGCCGCGGCGACCATGCCCGGCCGGGGTCGAACTGTGCGACGTCGCCGAGCCCGAGCAGCTCCTCCCACCGGTCCGGCCGATTCTCACCGGCACCGGACTCGGCGGCCCGGTGGGTGGCTCGGTACGGCGCCAGTCGCCGCGCCGCCGTCTGTGCCTGCGCCACGCTTGCTCCGTCCGGCACCGCGAAGGTCTCCACCCGCTCGCCGGCGCGGGCACCCAGGCGTCCCGGACCGACAACGAGTTCGAGTCCGCGGGAGGCCGCCGCGACGGGCATCGACGCGCACAGGTCCAGGATCGTGACGGAGTCGAGTCCGTCGTCGAGGATCCCCGAACCCGAGCCGTGTACGCCCCCGTCGATCACGATCACCAGTTGGGGCACACCGTCGACCGGGGCCGCGTTGCGGGCGAATCGCCCGCGCCCCGTCAGGCGGTCGGCGAATGCGGCCTCGAGATCGCGGACCGACCCGAACACGGCGCGGGCGCTACCCGCCCCGTCGACGATCTCGTGGTTCTGCACGTGCGGCAGCCACTTGACCCAGTCCCACTCGTCAGCCGTGTCCGGCCCGCACACGACGGCGATTCGCAGGACCTCCGTGCTGTGGAAGGTGCACAGTTGCAGGAGCATCGCGCGTACCAGATCGCGTGCCGTGCGGCGGTCGCCGCCGAACGACACGGCCGCGAACCCGCGCAGCGACACCGCGGTCGGCAGAGCCGGCACGACCGAGTGCGCGCGCACGAACCGCCGCAGCGACACGGCTGCCACCGGTTCGAGGTCCTCGACGGGACCGGTGTCGGGAGCGATCAGCCGGGTCGCGAGACGTTGGCCGCTGAGCCCGACCCGGACGTGGCAGAAGTCGGCGTCGGTGCCGCCACGTTCCCACATGCGTACCGTCCCCGCGAGCGTCCACAGCACGGCCGGGTCGGGATGCGTCCATTCGAGGGCGCGCCGCTGCCGGTCCGCGGTGTCGTGGACCTCCCGCCGGAGACCGTCGAGATACCGCAGGTAGTCCTTTCGATCCTCGTCCGCCTCCGCCGCTTTCGCTCCGCCTCCGCGGCTGCCCGCGAACATGCCGACCATCGAGACGACCATCATGAGCGGGAAGACGAGCGACATCGGGCTCCGCGCCGCCCCGGAACCGAACATCAGCGCCACCATGCCGATCATCGCCGCGACCATCACGACCGGCAGCAACTTCGCCAGGAGATTGCCCGGCGTCGAGCGCGGAATCTCCGGCGGGGCCTGCATTCCCACCTCGCCCACCGGTACGCGCGGCACCTCGCGCCGCGGCCTGCGCACGAACCGCACTGTCCCCACGAACCGCACTGTGCTCACGAACCCACCCCCACCGCCCCACCACGGCAGCCGTCCTCGCGACGGCCGTCCCCCCACGGTCGACGAAGGGTAACGCACACCGGATGGATCGGCATGCAGGCGGACGCGACGGCGTCTGCGCGAGGCGATGTCGTATCGTCTCCGCGAGGTCCGGGCGGGCGGGCGAGCCCGTCCGGACCGAAGCACGGTCGGGGGACGACGGGGGGATGGACGATGACGGCTGCGCATACCGAACCGGGGCGGATCGACCCACCCGAACTCTGCCGGGTGACCGTGCTGGCACGGCACACACAGGTCGATCTCGCCCTGCCCGGCGACGTGCCCGTCGCCTTGATCGTGCCCGGCGTCGTCGACCTCGTCGCGAGTCACCGCGCCGTCAACGACTTCGACCCCTCCGTCGAGCGGGTCGAGCCCGAAGCATGGGCGCTGGCCCGCCTCGGTTCGTCGCGGCTCGCGGCGGCACTGAGTCTGCACGAGCAGGGCGTCCGCGACGGCGATCTGCTCGTGCTCGAGGACGCGTCGGCACCGGCGCCACCCCCGCTGTTCGACGACGTGACCCACAGCGTCGCGACCGCCGACGAGGCCGGGACGGGCCGCTGGTCGCCGGGCGCGGCGGCGACGGTCGCGGCAGCGGTCACCCTGTCCGCGACGGCGGTCGGTGCGGGGGCTCTGCTGCGCCTTTCCGCGCCGGAGGGACGGCTTGCCGCCGGGGCCGGCTGCGGCGCACTCGCCGTCCTGCTCCTGCTCGCCGGGATCCTGCTCGGCCGGGCCCGCGACGACCGTCGCCCCGTGGCGCTGCTGTGCGCCTGCGCGGTGCCGGCCGCCTTCGTCACCGGAATCCTCGTGGTGCCGGGGGCCTTCGGACCGGCACACTCGATGCTCGGTGCGGTCCTGTCGGGGGCCGCGGCAACCCTGGTCCTGGTCTCGGCCGACGTCGGACGGGTGCCCTTCACCGCGGTTGCCGCCGTCGCCGCGGTGGCGGCGGCCGCCTTCCTCGTCGCCACCTCGGGAATCCCCGCGTCCGCGGTCGGAGCCGGAGTCGTCGTCACGGCGATGCTGACCGTGACGTTCGCTCCCCGGCTCGCCATGAAGCTCGCCGACCTGCCGCTGCCCCCGGTACCCGGCCCCGGCGCGGGAGCACCCCGGATCGAGGACGGAGAGGACGGCCCGGACGGCGAGGACCGGTCCCTGCCCGATCGGGGCGAGCTCGCGGCGGCCGCCGCGCGGGCACGCGACCACCTCACCGGTCTCGTCGGTGCGGGAGCCGTTCTGACCGTCGCCGGTGCGTGGTGCGCGGCAGCCCCGCTGTCCGGGGACGACCCCGTCGGACCGGGCACCGCCCTGGCGCTCGCCGCTGCGGCGGTGATCATGCTGCGGGGCCGCACCTATACCGACGCGCGCCAGGCGACGCTGCTGGTGGCAGGCGGCGCATCCGTGCCGGTAGCCCTGCTCGCCGCGGCCGCGATCAGCGGATCCGTGCCGCCCGTCGCGGTCTTCGCCCTCGCCGCGGGCGTCGCGGCCGCAGCGCTGGTGTTCGGCGTGGCCGCCCCGCGTCGCTCGTTCACTCCGGTGCAGCGGCGCGCCGCCGAGCTCGTCGAGTACGCGACGATCGCGACGGTCCTGCCGCTGGCCTGCTGGGTCACGGGGCTCTACGCCGCCGTCCGCGGGATCTGACGTGGCCCGCGGGGCACGTCTCTTCCTCGTCGCTCTGGTGCTGACGACCTCGTCCTTCGGCACGGCCCCGTTCGCCGGGGCGCAGCCCCCGCCCGCCGATGCCGGGAGCCTGCCTCCCCCCGCGGCGCCCGGCCCCGTCGACGACACCGCGCAACGTTCGCCGTGCACCACCGTCGCCACCGTCGACGACACCGCCTCGATCCCGGAACCGCAACGCCTCCTGGATTTTCCGGCCGTGTGGCCGTTGACACGCGGCGCGGGCCAGCTCGTGGCGGTGATCGACACCGGAGTGGGCCGGAACGCCAGGCTGCCCGGGCTGGTCCCCGGTGGGGACTACGTCTCCTCGGGCGACGGGACGCAGGACTGCGACGCCCACGGGACCCTGGTGGCGGGACTCGTCGCGGCCCGCCCGGTCGCCGGGTCGGGATTCGCCGGCGGCGCCCCGGACGCGCGGATCCTCACCGTGCGCCAGTCCAGCCGCCACTTCTCGGCGCACCGGCCGGACGCCGACGACCAGGATGCGCGCACGTCACCCGGCTACGGCAACGTGCGCACGATGGCGATGGCGGTGCGCCACGCCGCGGATCGCGGCGCCACCGTCATCAACATCTCCGAGGTCGCCTGCGCTCCGGCCGCAGAAGGGATCGACGACCCCGAACTCGGGGCGGCGGTGCGGTACGCGACGGAGGTGAAGGACGCCGTCGTCGTCGCCGCCGCCGGGAATGTGGAGGAGCGCTGCCGGGGGTCGAATCCGCACGGACTCGATCCGCTCCGCCCGGGCGAGGATCCCTGGCGTGCGGTCACGACCGTGGCCTCGCCGGCCTGGTACGACGACTACGTACTGACGGTCGGTTCGGTCGAGCCCGACGGCTCACCGTCGAGCTTCAGCCTGCCGGGACCGTGGGTGGATGTCGCCGCACCCGGCAGCGGTGTGGTCTCCCTGCATCCCACCGCGGACGGCCTCGTCGACGCCTATCGGGGAGCACAGGGCCCAATTCCGGTGTCGGGCACCAGTTTCGCGGCGCCACTCGTATCCGCGACCGTCGCGCTGGTACGGGCACGATTTCCGCATCTCGATGCCCGCGCCGTCGCGCTGCGGATCGAGGCCACGGCGCACGCGCCGGCCGAGGGCTGGAATCCGCGGGTGGGACACGGCGTCATCGACCCGTTCGCGGCGGGG
>NZ_AJFC01000286.1:0-832 GCF_000256505.1 Rhodococcus sp. P14
TGGCCGTCGCATCCCCGGCACCACCGGCGCCGACGGATCAACGGCCCCGGAACGTCGCGGTCGTCGCGGCGACTGTGGTGCTCGTGATCGTGGGAGCGACAGCGTCGCTGCGACGCCGGCGTCAGCTGCCGGCGCCGACCGGCGCCGGGTCCGGATCGGGTGCGACGCCGTCGTGAGCGACGAGCGCCTCCGCCCGCCCGAGTGCCGGTCCCGGCGCGAACAATTCGACAATCTGCCACGGCGCGGGCACGGGTTCGGAGAATCCCAGGGCGGTCGCGGCGTCCGCGTCGACGATGCCGTACCGCACGCCGGTGTCGGCGACGTAGAAGAGGGCGCCGCGCCGCGCACTGTCCGGCGCGACGGAGGTGGTCTGCACGAACGCGCCGCGGCCGGGCGCGAGGTACGCGCTGTCGGCCTCGGGCCCGCCGCCGTCCGCCTGAGCCAGGGACACCGGCACCGCCCCCTCGGGTAGCGGCAGTGCCGAGCCTGCCGACACCTCGACGACGGACCGCGACTGTCCGTCCGCGGCGGCCTCCGGGGTCCACGTCAGGCATCCGACGGGGCGGTCGCCGGCATCGACGACCGTGGGCACGGTCGTGGGGAAGGTGTCCACGTCGAGACCCCGCACGGCCGGCGCGTCCCGTAGCAGATCCGGCGGGACGGCAGGGATCTCCGCGGCGCCCTGCGAATCGGTGAAGTGGACGATCTGTGCCGTCGCCTCGGACACCTCCTGCACACCGTCGCGCAGCACGACGTAGAACTTCTTCCCGTCCGGCACTGCGACGCGGACCACCGAACCGACGGTCAGCGAGCCGATCGGATAGCGGGGGTC
>NZ_AJFC01000287.1:0-21682 GCF_000256505.1 Rhodococcus sp. P14
CTCGTCGCCGGCGCCGGGGATCCGCGGAGCCTCGAGCCGCGGCACCTCCGGGATGGCGGCGAGCAGGGCCGGACCGACGGGACGCGCCATGCCGGCATCGAGGCCGAGAACGCGGGTGAGCGCGCGGTCCGACAGGTCGACTTCGGCGCGCGATCCGCGGTACACCAGATGGTGCCTGCCGTCGGCCGCGACGAGCAGGGCCTCGTCGTCGGTGAGCGGTCGTGCGCGGTCGCCGTAGGCGGGCTCCCCGGCGGCGACAATTGTGGTGACCGAGCGGCTTCCGTCGGAGGCCACGGTGTCGCACACCGTCCACGACAGCGGTTCCGCGACGTGTGCCAGCGCCGACGGCGCACCGGGGATGCCGACGAGGGAACCCCGTGGGCGCGTCTCGAATTCCTCGTCGGCGACGACGGTGGGCTCGTCGGGCCGCCCGAGCACCAGGCGGGCGGAGGCCAGGTTGAGCACCGGATGGAAGGTGCCGTCGATCGCGACCAGCATCGCGCCGGATTCGCGACCCACCACGATGGTGGCATCGCCGATCTTGTCCTGCGGGCGGAACAGGGCGAGTGCGGCGCAGCCCGCGAGTCCGACACAGGCGAGGACGGCACCCACCGCCAGCGCGCGTGACTGCGACCGCATCGGGTCGTGGATCATCCGCACGTCCCGCCGCACCAGTGCATGCTCCATGCGGCGCACCAGAAACCGGTAGCCGTTGACCTGCCAGCGCGTGGTCGGCTGCGCTCCCATCGATCCTCCCCCGTACGACGCCCCCTCCGCCGCAACACAGTACAGTTCCGGCGGGGAACATCGGGGGGACCGGGCCGTCGCTCGGGGGGGAACGGGGGAATCGTCGTGCAGCATGGGGTTTTCCGGCGGCCACGGCGCCGCTCCGCGGCCGGGGTCGTGCGGGCGCAGTGTGCAGCGCTGATCGGGTGGACGATCGCGGCGGCCGCCGGCGCCCCGCTTCCCGCTTCGGTGGTCGTGGCGGCGCTGGCCGCGGTGTCGGTGGTGGTCCCGGTCCGGGGGCGCGACGCCGTCGACTGGTCGCGGGAATGGTGGCGATTCCGGAACCGTCCGATCCGTACCGCCCCGGTGATCGTCGACGTCGCCGCGGCCGGCGACGGACCTGTCGGGGTGTGCTGGGACGGCTCGGCCGTCGTCGCGGTCGTGGAGCTGGTGCCGACGGGCGGCGACCTCACCCGGCTGACACGCGACCGGGCAGATCCCCTGCGCCGGCTTCCGCTGGCGGCGATCGCCGCGTGCCTCTCGCGGCACGACGTCGAACTCGACGGGATCGACGTCGTCGCGCACGGCCGCCGGGCGTGCGACGAGACCGTGGCCGGCGAGGCATACGGGAGCCTGGTCGGTCCGCTGCCCGCCGCCGCGACCCGCACGGTGTGGCTCGCGCTGCGGTTCGACGCCCTCGCCTGCCCGGCCGCGGTGGCGCGCCGGGGCGGCGGGGCCGAGGGCGCGGCACGCGCCGTGAGCATCGCGGCGCGCCGGGTCGTGCGGGCGTTGGCGGAACAGCACCACGCCGCGCGGATCCTCGACGCGGGAGAGATCACCCGGGCGGTGGAGTCCGTCACCGGATGCGCGGATCCGCTGCTGCTCGAGGAGGATCGCGACGCGGTACGGCTTCCCGGCGGTCTCAGCCGGGCCTCGGTCGTCGAACCGGGTCACCTCGACCGGGCGACCTTGACCCGCGTCTGGTCGGAGCCGCTGTCGTCGGCGACGATCACGGTGCGCCTGCGACCCGGCACCGAGCCCGGAACCGTGCGGGTGGGGGCGGTGCTGCGCGGAACGAGCCGGTCCCCCGAGCCGAGCCGCCGGATGCCGGGCACTCGGCGGTTGTGGAGTCGCGAACTGGACGGGTTGCTGGCGTCGACGCCGACGGCCGCGGCGGGGCTCGAGGATCTGGTCCCCCTGCGCACCGTGCAGCTCGGCGACGCCGACGCCCTGACCCTGCCGGTGACAGGATGCGGGCAGGTGGTCGGGGCGGACGAATCCGGAGCGGCCGTGTCAGCTCGCGTGACCGGCCGGGGCGTGCGCACCGTCTACGTCGCCGGGGAGCTGTACCTGGCGCAGCAGCTGGTGTTCCGGTCGGTCGCGATCGGCGCGCGGGTGGCGATCCACACCGATCGCGCCTCGGCCTGGCGCCCCCTGCTCGCCGCCGCGGGACCGGACCGGTTGCGCCTCGGTGGCGACGAGCGGGGTTTCGACACGATCGTGTACGACGGTGTGCGCCCGGCGGCGGTTCCCGCCGGGGCGACCGCGATCCACGTGCACGTGGATCCGGATCGGTGGCCGCGTGAGCGCCCGGACGTGTCGATCCTGCAGCCCGGAGCGGCCGGGGATCGGGTGGTGCTCACGGCTGGGGGCCGCCGGGTGTCGTTGTCGCTGGTGAGTGTCGGCGCCGAAGCCGCGTTCCTCGGTCGTCCGCGCGCGGGTGGGCGCAGCCGGGTTCCTCAGCCCGGGTAGGGTTCGGCGCTCTGTCCGGCGCGCACGGTCCGTGCCCACCAGGCGAGCTGGGTCAGCATCCGCTGGGCCGCATCGGCGGCGGCGCCGTCGGTGGTGGTGCCGTCGGCGGCGAAGGCGTGCTTGACGCGGTGGAAGCTGACCGATTCGCGCACGGGAACCATGTGCACCTCGACGACGACCTGCCGGAGTTGTTCGACGGCGCGCAGACCGCCGGAGAGCCCGCCGTAGGAGACGAATCCGACCGGCTTGGTGCGCCATTCGTGTTTGACGGTGTCGAGGGCGGTCTTCAGGGCGGCCGGATAGCCGTGGTTGTACTCGGAGGTGACGATCGCGAACGCGTCGGCCGCACCGATGCGCCGGGTGAACGCCTCGGCCTCCCGGCCGCCGGACAGATCCTGCGGCAGCGGGGTGTCGGCGAGGTCGAGCACGCCGACGTCGAACTCGCGGCGTTGCCGCGCGGCGGCGGCGAACCAGTCGGCGACGACGGGCGCGATCCGCCCGGCCCGCACGCTGGCGACGACGATCTCGAGACGAATCGGGGCTTCGGCGTCCATGGGCCGATGGTAGGCGGGTCAGGCGGTGAGGCCGTGGGTGAGCAGGGCGGCGAGTTCGCGGTAGGCCTGGGCGTCCGGCAGGCCGGTGGCCTCGGCGACGTGGCGCTGCTGGATGCGGACCATGACGGCGGCGACGACGTCGGCGACGAACGCGGCGTGCACGTCGCGCAGTTCCCCGGTGGCGACTCCGGCAGCGATGAGGTCGCGGACGCGTTCGGCCGCGAGCCGGGTGTTGCGCTCGTAGACCTCACGGGCGGCGGGGGCGGCAGCCATGTCCTCCATGAACTGCGCGGAGGCGGGTTCGAGTTGCCGGCCGACGGCCTCGAGGTAGCCGCGTATGCGGTCGACGGCGCCGCTGCGGCCGTCGAGCTCGGCTTCGACGCGCTCGGTCGCGCCGCGGAAGAAGTGCACGGTGGCGGCGCGGACGAGGCGGTCCTTGCTCTCGGCGAGGGCGTACAGGGTCGACTTGGAGCAATGCAGGCGGGCGGCGATGTCGTCGAGGGTGAAGCGGGCGAAGCCCTCGGCGAGAAACAGCGCGACGAGCTGGTCGAACAGTTGCGCCTGCCGCGCCGTGCCGCGCCGGGTTCCCGCTCTTGTCATACTGCAGATAGTACTGCAGTATCGTTCTCAGTACTATTTTCCGAGCGAGGAGTCACCGTGCCCGTCGAGCGCCTGCTGCCCACCCCCGAGGCCTACGACCTCATCGAGCTGACCCGCGACGTCGCGGACAAGGTTCTCGCGCCGCGGGTCGTCGAACACGAGCGCAACGAGACGTTCCCCGAGGGCGTGTTCCCCGCCCTCGGCGCGGCGGGACTGCTGAGCCTGCCGTACCCGGAGGAGTTCGGCGGCGGGAATCAGCCGTACGAGGTGTACCTGCAGGTGCTCGAGGAGCTCGGCGCCCGCTGGGCGGCCGTCGCGGTCGCGGTGAGTGTGCACGGCCTGTCGTGCTTCGCGCTGGCCACCCACGGCACCGAGGAGCAGAAGGCCCGGTGGTTGCCCGCCATGCTCGGCGGCGAGACGATCGGCGCCTACAGCCTGTCCGAGCCGCAGGCCGGGTCCGATGCCGCGGCCCTGACCTGCCGCGCGACAGCCGTGGACGGCGGCTACCGGATCTCCGGATCGAAGGCGTGGATCACCAACGGCGGCAAGGCGGACTTCTACACGCTGTTCGCCCGGACCTCCGACGCCGGCTCCAAGGGCATCTCCTGCTTCCTCGTGCCCGCCGGAACCGAGGGCCTCAGCTTCGGCAAGCCCGAGGAGAAGATGGGCCTGCATGCCATCCCCACCGCGACCGCCCACTACGACGATGCGTTCGTCCCCGAGGAGCGCCGCATCGGCGCCGAGGGGCAGGGCCTGCCGATCGCGTTCAGCGCCCTCGATTCGGGCCGCCTCGGGATCGCGGCCGTCGCGGTGGGTCTCGCGCAGGCCGCGCTCGACGAGGCCACCGCCTACGCCAAGGAGCGCAAGGCGTTCGGCAAGAAGATCATCGACCATCAGGGCCTCGGATTCGTCCTGGCCGACATGGCCGCGGCGGTGGACTCGGCCCGCGCCACCTACATCGACGCCGCGCGCCGCAAGGACGCCGGTCTGCCCTACTCGCGGCAGGCGTCGGTCGCCAAGCTCGTCGCGACCGACGCGGCGATGAAGGTGACCACCGACGCCGTGCAGGTACTCGGCGGCTACGGCTACACCCGGGACTTTCCCGTCGAGCGCTTCATGCGGGACGCGAAGATCACCCAGATCTTCGAGGGGACGAACCAGATCCAGCGGCTGGTCATCGCGCGGCACCTGGCGGGCTGACGGTGTGAACTCCCGGCCGTGCCGGGTGTCGAAGGCCCGGTCGAGCCGGGGCGCGGGCCCGCAGCGGTGCCGGGGCGCGCGGCCGTCCTCCCCGGCGGCACGCGCACCCCGGCACTGCCGGGATAACTCGTGCCGCGGAATCTGAAACATCCTCCTGTCAGATTTCGCGAACCGCCTGCTACCGTGCGCCGGTGGACAGACATCGTCGACGGGGTCGCAGAGCCGTGGACCGAGTGGAGAGGGCGGCCGACGCCGCGGAGACGGTGGCGACACTCGCCGAGCTCGGCGTCCTGTTCCTGCGGGTCCTGACGCTGCCGTTCCGCGCGCTCGCGGCGCTGCTCCGGATGATCGCGGACTGACCTCGGAACCCTCGCCGTGCCCCGGTATCCTGCGTCACATTTTCTGGGCAAAGCGGACATCCTGTACTTAGATCTTGGTTGGACGTACGTCCAGGATTTGTCCATCGACATCGGAGGTAATCCCCATGCTGCTCGGCTCGCTCGGCTCCCTGGTCGACCACGTGCTCTCCTTCCTCAGCTGGCTGATCTGAGAGAAGCCTCGACGCGCGTAGCGAAAGGGGCGAGGTCACCCGACCTCGCCCCTTGCCGTTTCCGTCGCTCGTGCCGGACCGCGCTACGCGCCGATCGCCTCGGCGAGAATCGGCCAGGACTCGTGCAGCGCATCCTGCCAGTATCCCCACGAGTGCGTGCCCTCTGCCGCTGTGCTGAAGGTCGCCTCGATCCCGAGTTCGTCGAAGGTCCGTCGCAGCCGCTCGGTGCACTGTGCCGTAGCCGCCTCGATGGATCCGAGGACGAGTAGGTCGACCGGATCCACCTGCCTGCCCAGGGCCGCCTCGTGCGGACCCGGCAGGCCACCGCCGGAGGAGATGTACAGCGTCGTCCCGCGCAACTTCTCCGCGTTCAGCGCCGCGTCGTTGGCGATCCACCCCGGCCCGCCGATCGGGCCCCACATGTTCTCGACCTCGCCGCCCCCGATCGTGACGACGGCTTCGACGTAGCTGCGCCCAGGATCGCTGCTCGTCTGCGCGCACCCGCTGTAGGACGCCACCGCCTCGTACAGTCCCGGCGACTGCTGCGCGAGGGCCAGCACCGAACTGCCCGACATCGACATCCCCGCCACGGCGTTGCGACCGTCGGCGCCCAGTGCCGCGTCCACGACCGGCGGCAGTTCCGACGTCAGGAACGTCGCCCACCGGTGCCGGCCGAGCTTCGGGTCGTCACGGACCCAGTCCGTGTAGTACGAGAAGGCCCCGCCCACCGGGGTGACGACGTTGACGTTCTTGCCGTCGAAGAACTCGCGGACGTCCGTCTGCTCCCGCCAGTTCGCGGCGTCCTCGCCCCCACCCGCTCCGTTGAGCAGGTAGAAGGTCGGCCGGGCAGCGGAAGTGTCGGCGGGCCGGATCACCTCGACCGGGATCACCCGGTCCATGGACGGCGAGTACACGTGCAACACCCAGTCGCGCGCGGTTCGCTCCTCCACGTGATCGACGTAGGCCCCGGCCGGAGCCGGCTCCGCGGGCGCCGGTGCCGTCAGCAGGGACGCCGCGGCGAGCAGGGCCGCCGCGACCGTCGCGCCTCGCCGCCGGATCGCGGGCAAGTCGAGCACTGTGCCTCCCTCTCACATGCCGATCCCCCGGCCGGGCCGGCCGGGGGACGTGCTCGTCGGAACATATCACCGGCGGGTTCGGCCGCGGGTCAGCAGCAGCCGGGACCGACGGGCCCACGTACCTCGCGGGTGGCCGCGTTGCGTGCCGCGAGTTCGTCGTCGGGGGGATAGTCGACGCCGACGAGGCTGAGTCCGTGCGCCGGAGCCACGGCCACGGCCGCGGCGCGCTGCCGTTCGTCGAGCAGCGCGGTCGTCCACTCGACACTGCGCCGCCCCTCCCCTACCGCGAGGACCGCCCCGACGAGGCTGCGCACCATCGACCAGCAGAACGCGTCCGCGCTCACGTGCGCGGTGAGGATGTCCCCTGTGCGCGTCCAGTCGAAGCGTTGCAGTTCGCGGACCGTCGTCGCACCGTCGCGCCGCTTGCAGAAGGCGGCGAAGTCGTGCAGGCCCAGCAGCGACCGCGAGGCGGCACGCATGGCGTCGACGTCCACCGGTTTGGGCCAGGCGACGGTGTCGCGGGCCCGCAGCGGCTCGGCGCCGTAGACGGCGGTGGTGAGCCGGTACTCGTAGTGCCGGCGGACCGCCGAGAAACGGGCGTCGAAGTGGGGCGGGGCGACGGAGATGCCGGTGACGCGGACGTCGCGCGGCAGGAACCGCGCGAGCCGTCGCACCAGGCGGGCGAGGTCGTCCGGAAGGGTAGCGGTGGGGACGTCGACGTGCGCGACCTGACCGGACGCGTGCACCCCGGCGTCGGTCCGCCCGGCGACCGTGAGCTGGACCGGAGTGCGTACGACCGCCCCGAGCTTCTCTTCGATCTCCCCGCACACCGTCCGTCGTCCGGGCTGCCGTGCCCAGCCGGAGAAGTCGGTGCCGTCGTAGGCGATGTCGAGCCGCAGCCGGGTGCTGTCCTCACCGGCGGCGGACGGGTTCTCGAAAGCAACGGGCCCGCCGCCCCGGTGGGGGGCGACGGGCTCGTTCGCTTCAGCGGATGCCGAAACCAAGTGGACTAGTCCTTCTTGGCCTCGTCGGCGTCCTTGGCGTCGGCCGCGGTGGCGGTCTCGTCCTCGATCGCGTCGACGACGGCGTCCGCGTTCTCGACCTGCGCGTCGGAGGCGTCGGCCTCGACGGCCTCGACGACGTTCTCCTCGGCCGGGGCCTCGGTGGCCGGCGCGCTCTGCGAGGCGGCGACGCGACGGGCGCGGTCGGCCTCGGAGGTGACGGTCTTCTCCTTGACGAGCTCGATGATCGCCATGGGAGCGTTGTCACCCTTGCGCGGCATCGTCTTGACGATGCGCGTGTAGCCGCCGTTGCGGTCCTCGTAGAACGGGCCGATCTCCGCGAACAGCGTGTGGACGACGTCCTTGTTGCGGATGACCTTCAGCACCTCACGACGGTTGGCCAGCGTGCCGGCCTTCGCGTGCGTGACGAGCTTCTCGGCGTAGGGCCGCAGGGCCTTGGCCTTGGCCTCGGTGGTGGTGATGCGGCCGTGCTCGAAGAGCGCGGTGGCCAGGTTGGCCAGCAGCGCCTTCTGGTGCGAGGCCGACCCGCCGAAGCGGGCACCCTTCTTGGGCTTGGGCATGATGAATCTCCTAGTAACGGACCGTGAGCTGCTACAGCTGCTCGGTCTCGGCGTAGTCCTCGTTCCCCTCGGCGTCGCCGAAGGAACCGGCGTCCGTGTCGCTCCAGGTACCGGTCGCGGCGTCGTAGCCGGCGACGGTGCTCGGGTCGAAGGACGCGGGGCTGTCCTTGAGGGAGAGGCCGAGCGAGTGCAGCTTGACCTTCACCTCGTCGATGGACTTCTGACCGAAGTTGCGGATGTCGAGCAGGTCGGACTCCGTGCGTGCCACGAGCTCACCGACGGTGTGCACACCCTCGCGCTTGAGGCAGTTGTAGGACCGGACCGTGAGGTCGAGATCCTCGATGGGGAGTCCGAAGGAGGCGATGTGGTCGGCCTCGGCGGGCGAGGGACCGATCTCGATGCCTTCTGCTTCGACGTTCAGCTCACGAGCCAGACCGAAGAGCTCCACCAGGGTCTTGCCCGCCGAAGCGAGCGCGTCCCGCGCGGTGATCGAGTTCTTGGTCTCCACGTCGAGAATCAACCGATCGAAGTCGGTGCGCTGCTCGACGCGGGTCGCCTCCACCTTGTAGGTCACCTTGAGCACCGGCGAGTAGATCGAGTCGACCGGAATACGGCCGATCTCGGCGCCGGACGCCTTGTTCTGGACGGCAGGGACGTAGCCGCGGCCGCGCTCGACGACGAGCTCGATCTCCAGCTTGCCCTTGTCGTTCAGGGTGGCGATGTGCAGGTCCGGGTTGTGGACGGTGACACCGGCCGGGGGCACGATGTCGCCCGCGGTCACGGTGCCGGGGCCCTGCTTGCGGACGTACATGGTGACCGGCTCGTCCTCTTCCGAGCTGACCACGAGGCCCTTGAGGTTGAGGATGATGTCGGTGACATCCTCCTTGACCCCGGGAACCGTGGTGAACTCGTGGAGCACGCCGTCGATGCGAATGCTGGTGACGGCCGCGCCCGGAATCGAGGACAGCAGGGTGCGACGAAGCGAGTTGCCGAGGGTGTACCCGAAGCCCGGCTCGAGGGGTTCGATGACGAACTTCGAGCGGTCGTCGGCGATGACCTCTTCGCTGAGGGTGGGTCGCTGCGAGATGAGCATGGAGTGCCTCCTTGTGGGCGTCCGCCATATGACGCCCTGGTCGGGATGTGGTGTCCCCCCGGACCTCGGGAGGACCGGAAGGACACCACGGCGCGAAGCGCCTTACTTCGAGTAGTACTCGACGATCAGCTGTTCCTGCAGCGGGATGTCGATCTGCGCGCGCTCGGGGAGCTGGTGGACCAGCACCCGCAGACGCGGGCCGACGACCTGCAGCCAACCCGGGATCGGACGATCGCCCTGGGTCTCACGGGCCACCTGGAAGGGCAGCGTGCCCAGCGACTTCTCGCGGACGTCGATGATGTCGTACTGCGAGACGCGGTAGCTGGGGATGTCGACCTTCTTGCCGTTCACCAGGAAGTGACCGTGGCTCACCAGCTGGCGGGCCTGACGGCGGGTCCGGGCGAGACCGGCACGGTAGACGACGTTGTCCAGACGCGACTCGAGGATGGTCAGCAGGACCTCGCCGGTCTTGCCGGGCCGGCCGGCGGCCTCCTCGTAGTAGCGACGGAACTGCTTCTCCATCACGCCGTAGGAGAAGCGGGCCTTCTGCTTCTCCTGCAGCTGGAGCAGGTATTCGCTCTCCTTGATCCGCGCGCGGCCGTGCTGGCCGGGCGGGTAGGGGCGACGCTCGAACGCCTGGTCGCCTCCGACGAGGTCGACACGCAGACGACGCGACTTACGGGTAACGGGACCGGTATAGCGAGCCATGATTCAAACCTTCCTTTCCCGTTAGACGCGACGCCGCTTGGGCGGACGGCAGCCGTTGTGCGGCTGGGGGGTGACGTCGGAGATGGTGCCGACCTCGAGGCCCGCGGCCTGGAGGGAACGGATCGCCGTCTCGCGGCCCGAGCCCGGGCCCTTCACGAAGACGTCGACCTTCTTGACACCGTGCTCCTGCGCCTTGCGGGCAGCGTTCTCGGCGGCGAGCTGCGCGGCGAACGGGGTCGACTTGCGCGAACCCTTGAAGCCGACGTGGCCGGAGGACGCCCAGGAGATGACGTTGCCGTTCGGGTCCGTGATGGACACGATCGTGTTGTTGAAGGTGCTCTTGATGTGAGCGGCACCGTGCGGGACGTTCTTCTTGTCCCTGCGGCGCGCCTTCTGGGTCTTCTTGGGACCGGTGCTGCGTGACTTGGGAGGCATTACTTCTTCTTTCCTGCGACGGTGCGCTTCGGACCCTTACGGGTGCGGGCGTTGGTCTTGGTGCGCTGTCCACGCACGGGCAGACCACGACGGTGTCGCAGGCCCTGGTAGCAGCCGATCTCGATCTTGCGACGGATGTCCGCCTGGACCTCGCGGCGGAGGTCACCCTCGACCTTGTAGGTCTCCTCGATGAACTCGCGCAGCTTGGCGAGATCCTCGTCGGAGAGGTCCTTGCTGCGCAGATCCGGGCTCACGCCGGTGGCCTCGAGGATCTCCTTCGAGCGGGTACGGCCGATGCCGTAGATGTAGGTCAGTGCGATCTCCATCCGCTTTTCGCGGGGAAGA
Organism: Rhodococcus sp. P14; assembly: GCF_000256505.1. Taxonomy (NCBI): domain Bacteria; kingdom Bacillati; phylum Actinomycetota; class Actinomycetes; order Mycobacteriales; family Nocardiaceae; genus Rhodococcus; species Rhodococcus sp. P14. Next base: position 10,622 of record NZ_AJFC01000287.1, read on the forward strand.
TCGACACCTGCGAGACGTGCCATGTGGCATTCCTATTCGGTGTGCGGAGGTCTGCTCCCAGCCCGTCCCCTGCGTCGTGAAACTGTGTGGTCCCGCGGCCCGGCCGAAGCCGGAACGCCGGTAGTCCGAAACACAGTGGGGCCCCGGCCTCCGAACCGGGGGTGTATCGCGCGGCTCCCCGACGAATCGGGAATCGTGACCGAACGACTGGTACTGGAAGGTCTTCTCTAGCTTGTTGCCAAGCCGATCCTTCGAAGAGCGGGTGGTCTAGCCCTGGCGCTGCTTGTGGCGCAGGTTCTCGCAGATCACCATGACCCGGCCGTTACGCCGGATCACCTTGCACTTCTCGCAGATCTTCTTGACGCTCGGCTGAACCTTCACGGTGCGTCTGATCTCCTGTGTGTACGCCTGCGGCAGAGCACGAGGCATGCTGCAGACATGGTTCTCCCCGACCGTGCGGCCGGGGAAGCTCTTACTTGTAGCGGTAGACGATGCGCCCACGCGACAGGTCGTAGGGCGAGAGCTCTACGACAACCCGGTCCTCGGGCAGGATGCGAATGTAGTGCTGACGCATCTTGCCGCTGATGTGAGCCAGGACCTTGTGACCGTTCTCGAGCTCAATGCGAAACATCGCATTGGGCAGCGGCTCGATCACGCGACCCTCGACCTCGATGGCTCCGTCTTTCTTGGCCATATCCTCCGCGATCCGTGTTGTTCGGCGTGTGGTTGCATCGGTGTCCGTTACCGTGACGCTCGGCGTGACCGGACTGCGGACACCCGCAGACCGGCGCGCAGGGCGCACCATCGATCTATGTTACGGGAACTTTCCCACCAGGGCCAAATGCCGACATACAGGAGGACAACCGTGCGGGCGTTGGTTCAGCGGGTGACGGGTGCCGCGGTCGCGGTCGACGGCCGCGAGGTCGCCCGGATCTCACCCCCGGTCGGCGGCCACGGGCTGCTCGTGCTCGTCGGGGTGACACACGACGACGACGCGGCCAAGGCCGCGACGCTGGCCCGGAAGGTGTGGACGATGCGGATCCTCGAGGACGAGAAGTCGGCGTCCGATCTGGCGGCCCCGATCCTCGTGGTCAGCCAGTTCACGCTCATGGCCGACACGCGCAAGAGCCGGCGGCCGTCGTGGTCGGCGGCCGCGCCCCGCGCCGTCGCCGAACCGCTGGTGGACGAGTTCGCGGCGGCTCTGCGGGAGCTGGGCGCCGACGTGCAGACCGGAGTCTTCGGGGAGCACATGGAGGTGAGCCTCGTGAACGACGGTCCGGTCACCCTCCTGGTCGAGGTGTGAGCCGGAGTCGGCGGCCCGGGCGACGATCCCGTTCGGCTCCTCGGGCAGCGAGCGGTGCATTCGCTCGCCGCCACCGCCGCGCTACTCCGGGCGCGGGGTGAGGATGCGCGGGCCGTCCTCGGTCACCGCGACGGTGTGCTCCCAGTGCGCGGCGCGGCTGCCGTCGGTCGTGACGACGGTCCACTTGTCGTCGAGCACCTCGGTCTCGTAGGTGCCGAGCGTCAGCATCGGTTCGATGGCGAGCACCGATCCCACCACGAGGCGGGGGCCCTTCCCGGGCTCGCCCTCGTTCGGCAGGAACGGGTCCATGTGCATTTCGCGGCCGATGGCGTGCCCGCCGTATCCGTCGACGATGCCGTAGTGCCGGCCGTGCACCCGCTCCGCCTCGCGGGTGCCGGTCTCGATGGCGTGCGAGACGTCGGTGAGCCGGTTGTCCGGCAGCATCGCCGCGATGCCCGCCTCCATCGACAGCCGTGTCGCATCGCTGAGATCGACGTCGGCGGCGGCGAGTTCCCCGACGCCGAAGGTCCACGCCGAGTCGCCGTGCCAGCCGTCGAGGATCGCGCCGCAGTCGATCGACACGAGATCGCCCTCGGCGAGGATCTCCGTCGCCGAGGGGATTCCGTGCACCACGCGGTCGTTCACCGACGAGCAGATCGAGCCGGTGAACCCGTGATAGCCCAGGAAGGAGGGGACGGCCCCCGCGTCACGGATGACCGCCTCCGCCACCTGGTCCAGTTCCAGGGTGCTCACGCCCGGCTTCGCCGCCTTGCGCACCGCCACGAGTGCGGCGCCGACGACAGCGCCCGCCGCCGCCATCGCATCCAGTTCACCGGCGGTGCGGAACGGAACCACCTTGCGCTTGCGCCCGAAACCCATTGTCTTGCTCCTGCGTCCTTACTTGCCGAGAGCCGCGAGGGCGCGGGCGTTGATCTCGTCGACCTCGCCGACGGCATCGACCGTGACGAGCACATCGGCGTAGTAGTCGAGCAGCGGCGCCGTCTCCTCGCGGTACACCCGGAGCCGGTTGCGGATGACGTCCTCGGTGTCGTCGGCGCGGCCGCGGGCGAGCATCCGCTCGACCACGACGTCCTCGTCGATGTCGAAGGAGAGGACGCCGTCGAGCTTCGTGTCCAGGTCCTTCAGGATGGACTCGAGTTCGCGGGCCTGCTCCACGCTGCGGGGGAAACCGTCGAGCAGGAAGCCGTCGGCGGCGTCGGGCTCGGCGAGACGGGCGCGCACCATGTTGTTGGTGATCTCGGCGGGTACGAGCTCGCCGGCGTCGATGTACTTCTTGGCTTCGACACCGAGCGGGGTGCCCTGCCCGATGTTGGCCCGGAACAGATCCCCGGTGGAGATCGCGGGGACGCCGAGCTTCTCCGACAGGATGGCGGCCTGCGTGCCCTTGCCGGCACCGGGCGGACCGAGGAGTACAAGTCTCACTTGAGGAACCCTTCGTAGTTGCGCTGCATGAGTTGACTTTCGATCTGCTTGACAGTGTCCAGCGCGACACTGACGAGAATGAGCACCGCGGCGCCACCGAAGATGCTGGTGGCGGTCTGGCTGCCGGAGAGGAAGAAGTTGGGCAGCGTCGCGATGAGACCCAGGTACAGCGAACCTGGCACCGTGATGCGGTTGAGGACGTAGCTGAGGTACTCGGCGGTGGGGCGTCCCGGCCGGATACCCGGGATGAAGCCGCCGTACTTCTTCATCTCGTCGGCCCGTTCCTCCGGATTGAAGGTGATGGCGACGTAGAAGAAGACGAAGAAGACGATCAGCCCGAAGTAGATCGCGATGTAGACCGGGTTGTTCGGATTCACCAGGTACTCGTTGATGATCCGCTGCCACCAGCTCGGGTCGGTGGCCGAGGTGGCCCCGGTCAGCTGCGCGATGAGGTTCGGCAGGTACAGCAGCGACGACGCGAAGATCACCGGGATGATGCCGGCCTGGTTCACCTTCAACGGCAGGTACGTCGAGGACCCGCCGTACATGCGCCGGCCCACCATCCGCTTGGCGTACTGCACCGGGATCCGGCGCTGGCCCTGCTCGACGAACACCACGCCGGTGATGACGACCAGCGCGACGACGAGCACGATCGTGAAGACCAGCCCGCCGCGGGACTCGAGAATGGTGCGACCCTCGGACGGCAGCCGCGAGGCGATGCCGGCGAAGATCAGGATCGACATGCCGTTGCCGACGCCGCGCTCGGTGATGAGCTCACCGAACCACATGACGAGGGCCGCGCCGGCCGTCATGACCAGCACGATCACGACCATGCCGAAGATGCTGTCGTCGGCCAGGATCGGTTCGGAACAGCCCTGCAACAGCTGACCGCGGGCCGCGAGGGCGACGATGCCGGTGGACTGCAGCACGGCGAGCGCCACCGCGAGGTACCGCGTGTACTGCGTCATCTTGGCCTGCCCCGACTGGCCTTCCTTGCGCAACTCCTCGAAGCGCGGAATGACCACCGTCAGCAGCTGGACGATGATGCTCGCGGTGATGAACGGCATGATGCCGATCGCGAACACCGACAGCTGCAGCAGGGCGCCACCGGAGAACAGGTTGATCAGCGAGTAGATCCCGGCGGAGTCCCCGCCGCTGAGCTGATCGATGCAGGCACGCACGTTGCCGTAGTCGACGCCCGGAGACGGCAGCGTCGCGCCGAGGCGGTACAGGGCCACCAACCCGAGCGCGACGAGGATCTTCCGCCTCAGGTCCGGGGTCCTGAGGGCCGAGACGAAGGCGGAAAGCAAAGATCCTCCTGGCAGGGCGAAACGGGAGACTGTGGATCGACGCGCGGGGTTCGACGGTCGACAACTCTTGAACTCTAGCAGCGCGCCCGGAACCGGTGCCGTGGCGCCGGGTCGGGGCCGGCCGTCCACGCGGCAGCCGGATGCCACTGCGCGGTGTCCGGCAGGGCGGGAACGCCGAACGGCCGCACTGCAGCACGTGCTGCAGTGCGGCCGTTCGTGTGCTGTGCGTCACGCACGAGCGAACCGGTCAGGCCAGTTCGGTCGCGGTGCCGCCGGCAGCGGTGATCTTCTCCTTGGCGGAGCCGGAGAACTTGTTCGCGGTCACCTGCACGGCCACCGTGAGCTCGCCCTCGCCGAGGACCTTCACGAGCTGGTTCTTGCGAACCGCGCCCTTGGCGACGAGCTCGTCGACGCCGACCTGCCCCCCCTCGGGGAAGAGACGGGCGATGTCGCCGACGTTGACGACCTGGTACTCGGTGCGGAAGGCGTTCTTGAAGCCCTTGAGCTTCGGCAGCCGCATGTGCAGCGGCATCTGGCCACCCTCGAAGGCCGCCGAGACGTTCTTGCGCGCCTTGGTGCCCTTCGTACCGCGACCGGCGGTCTTGCCCTTCGAACCCTCACCGCGACCGACGCGGGTCTTGTCCGTCTTCGCGCCCGGAGCCGGGCGGAGGTGATGCAGCTTGATTGTCACTTGGAGGCCTCCTCAGCAGTGACTTCCTCGACAACGACGAGGTGACGCACCACGTTGATCAAGCCGCGGTTCTGCGCGTTGTCCTCGCGGACCACGGACTGGCGGATCTTCCGCAGACCGAGGGTGCGCAGGCTGTCGCGCTGGTTCGACTTGGCGCCGATGGTGCTCTTGACCTGAGTGATCTTCAGCTCTGCCATTACTTCACGCTCCCAGCGGCCTGTGCCCGGGCGCGCAGCATGCCCGCAGGTGCGACGTCCTCGAGGGCCAGACCGCGGCGAGCCGCGACTTCCTCGGGGCGCTGCAGCTGCTTGAGGGCGGCCACGGTGGCGTGCACGACGTTGATGGCGTTGTCGCTGCCGAGCGACTTCGACAGGATGTCGTGGATGCCCGCGCATTCGAGCACGGCACGCACCGCACCACCGGCGATCACACCGGTACCCGGCGAGGCGGGGCGCAGCATGACGACGCCGGCCGCGGCCTCACCCTGCACCGGGTGCGTGATCGTGGAGCCGATGAGCGGGACGCGGAAGAAGCCCTTGCGAGCCTCCTCGACACCCTTCTGGATGGCCGCGGGAACTTCCTTGGCCTTGCCGTAGCCGACGCCGACCAGGCCGTTGCCGTCGCCCACGATCACCAGTGCGGTGAAGCTGAAGCGACGGCCGCCCTTGACGACCTTCGACACACGGTTGATCGAGACGACACGCTCGATGTAGTTCGACTTCTCGGCGGCACCGCCGCCGCGCGAGTCGCGATCGCGGCGGTCGCGACCACCACGCTGGTCCCCGGTGTTGGGGCCATTCTGTCCGGCGGGGCCGTTGCCGCCGTCACGCCGCTGACGTCCCGGCATCAGGCGTTCCTTCCGTTCGAAGAGATGGTCATCAGAACTTCAACCCGCTTTCGCGAGCCGCGTCTGCGAGGGCCGCGATCCGGCCGCTGTAGGTGTGGCCGCCACGGTCGAAGACCACAGCCTCCACGCCGGCGGCCTTGGCGCGCTCGGCGAGCAGCTGGCCGACCTTGGCGCCGCGCGCCTTCTTGTCGCCCTCGAGCGCACGCACGTCCGGCTCGACGGTCGAGGCCGCCGCCAGCGTGGTGCCCGTCAGGTCGTCGACCAGCTGGGCGTGAATGTGGCGCGAGGACCGGTTCACGACGAGACGGGGACGCTCGGCGGTGCCGGCGACCTTCTTGCGCAGACGGAAGTGCCGACGCTGCTTCGACAGCCGACGCCGGGTGGACGCGTCCTTGCCGAGCGGAATCCGCTTGGCCTTCTGGTTCTCGGTCTGGCTCATGATCACTTACCCGTCTTTCCGACCTTGCGGCGCACCTGCTCGCCCTCGTAGCGGATGCCCTTGCCCTTGTACGGGTCGGACTTGCGCAGCCGGCGAATGTTGGCCGCGATCTGGCCGACCTTCTGCTTGTCGATGCCCGAGATCGAGAACTTCGTCGGCGACTCGACCGCGAACGTGATGCCCTCGGGGGCCTCGATCGGGACCGGGTGGCTGTAGCCGAGCGAGAACTCGAGGTCCTTGCCCTTGAGCGCGACGCGGTAGCCGACGCCGTGGATCTCCATCTTCGTGGTGTACCCCTCGGTGACACCCACGATGAGGTTCTGCACGAGGGTGCGCGACAGACCGTGCAGCGCGCGGCTGCGGCGCTCGTCGTTCGGACGGCTCACGTTGAGCGCGCCGTCCTCACCCTTGGCGATGGTGATCGGCTCGGCGATGGTCAGCGAGAGGTTGCCCTTGGGGCCCTTCACTGCGACGTCCTGGCCGTCGATGGTCACCTCGACGCCCGAGGGGACGGTGACCGGAAGCTTTCCAATACGCGACATTGTGGTGGCCTCCCTTACCAGACGTAGGCGAGGACTTCCCCGCCCACTCCCTGCTTGGCCGCCTGGCGATCGGTGAGCAGGCCGGAGGACGTGGAGATGATCGCCACGCCGAGGCCGCCCAGGACCTTGGGCAGGTTGGTGGATTTCGCGTACACGCGCAGGCCGGGCTTCGACACGCGGCGCACACCGGCGAGGCTGCGCTCACGGGACGGGCCGTACTTGAGGTTGACGACGAGGGTCTTGCCCACCTCGGCATCCTCGGTGCGGAAGTCGGCGATGTAGCCCTCACGCTTGAGGATCTCGGCGATGTTCGCCTTGATCTTCGAGTGGGGAAGCTTCACCTCGTCGTGGTACGCCGTGTTGGCGTTACGCAGACGCGTCAAGAAGTCTGCGATGGGGTCGGTCATGGTCATGGCTGACCTGTTCACCTTTCTCGTTGCGGTTCCCATGCAACACCGGCAGCGGCGACGAACGTGTCGCCGGCGCGGACCGGCCGTGGGCCTACGACGAACTTGGTTTCATGCGGACCGGACGCGGTTGCGACCGGCCCCTGACAGGAGTGACGGTGGACGACCGTGGGTCGCCCACCGTTCACGTCACCAGGAGCTCTTGTGAACTCCCGGAAGCTGACCGCGGTGTGCCATGTCACGCAGGCAGATGCGGCAGAGTCCGAACTTGCGGAAGACCGAGTGGGGGCGCCCGCAGCGCTGGCAGCGGGTGTAGGCGCGCACCGCGAACTTCGGCTTCTTGTTGGCCTTGTTGACCAGTGCCTTCTTAGCCATGGGCTCAGTTCTCCTTGAACGGGAAGCCGAGGTGCTTGAGCAGGGCACGGCCTTCTTCGTTGTTGGTGGCGGTCGTGACGACGGTGATGTCCATGCCGCGCGGACGGTCGATCTTGTCCACGTCGATCTCGTGGAACATCGACTGCTCGTTCAGGCCGAACGTGTAGTTGCCGTTGCCGTCGAACTGGTTGCCGTTGAGGCCGCGGAAGTCCCGGATACGGGGCAGCGCGATGGAGACCAGGCGGTCCAGGAACTCCCACATGCGGTCGCCGCGCAGCGTGACGCGCGCGCCGATCGGCATGCCCTCACGCAGCTTGAACTGGGCGATCGACTTGCGGGCCTTGCGGATCTCCGGCTTCTGACCGGTGATCAGAGCGAGGTCGGCGACGGCGCCGTTGATCAGCTTCGCGTCGCGGGCGGCGTCACCGACACCCATGTTGACGACGACCTTCACGACGCCGGGGATCTGCATGACGTTCGCGTAGTCGAACTCCGCGTTCAGCGCGTCGCGGATCTCCTCGCGGTACCGGGTCTTCAGACGCGGTGTGGTCTTGTTCTCGGTGGTGGTCATGTCAGATGTCCTTCCCGTTCTTCCGGGAAATCCGAACGCGCTTGCCGGTTTCCTCGTCGGACCGGTAGCCCACGCGGGTGGGGTTGCCGTCCGAGTCGATGACAGCGACGTTGGAAACGTGGATCGGGGCCTCCTGCGTCACGATGCCCCCGGAGGAGGCGCCGCGCTCGTTGGCCGAGACCGCCGTGTGCTTCTTGATCCGGTTCACGCCCTCGACGAGGACCCGGTTCTCCTTCGGGTAGGCCGCGATGACCTTGCCCTTGGCACCCTTGTCCTTGCCCGAGATGACGAGCACGGTGTCGCCCTTGTGCACCTTCATCACAGCACCTCCGGAGCGAGCGAGACGATCTTCATGAACCGCTTGTCGCGCAGCTCGCGGCCGACGGGGCCGAAGATGCGGGTGCCGCGCGGGTCGTTGTCACCCTTGATGATGACGGCGGCGTTCTCGTCGAACTTGATGTACGAGCCGTCCGGCCGGCGGCGCTCCTTGGCGGTGCGCACGATCACGGCCTTGACGACGTCACCGCGCTTGACGTTGCCACCGGGGATCGCGTCCTTCACGGTGGCGACGATGATGTCACCGATACCGGCGTAGCGACGGGACGAGCCACCGAGAACGCGGATGCAGAGGATCTCCTTGGCACCCGTGTTGTCGGCGACGCGCAGTCGCGACTCCTGCTGGATCACTTACTTCTCCTTGACCTGGATTGGTGTGTGCGTCAGATTTCCGACCTGGACGCACGCGGTCGTCGGTCGCCCACGGCGCACACGCGCAAGACACACGGGTCCCGTGAGGCAACCCGTCCAGGGTAGGCGATATACCTCATGCAGGGCAAATCCGCGAACCGTGAGGTCGCTCCCTACCCCGGACCCGGGCGTGTCGTTCCCGGGATCGTCCCGGAACGACCGACGGCACCCGCACCGGCGCACTAGGCGAACGGTGTGGGTGCCGTACTCGATCGTCGTCGACGATGCGAGGAGGACCTACTTGGCCTTCTCGAGCACCTCGACCAGACGCCACCGCTTGGTCGCGGACAGCGGACGGGTCTCCATCAGCTGCACGCGGTCGCCGATGCCGGCCACGCCGTTCTCGTCGTGCGCCTTCACCTTGGTGGTACGGCGGATGATCTTGCCGTACAGCGGGTGCTTCACCCGGTCCTCGAGCTCGACCACGATCGTCTTCTCCATCTTGTCGGAGACGACGTAGCCGATGCGGACCTTGCGGCTGGCGCGCTCTTCCTTCTGGGTCACTGCCTTTTCCTCACTCATGCCGCGTCACCCGCATCCGGGCCGGAGGCCAGGCCGAGCTCGCGCTCACGCAGCACCGTGTAGATGCGGGCGATCTCGTTGCGCACGACGCGCAGCCGGCGGTTGTTGTCCAGCTGGCCGGTGGCCATCTGGAAACGAAGGTTGAACAGCTCTTCCTTCGCCTCGCGGAGCTTGGTGACCAGCTCTTCCTCGGTCAGCTCGCGGAGCTCTGTGGCGGGGGTTCCGGTAGCCATCAGAACTGCTCCTCCCTCGTCACGATCCTGCACTTGCACGGGAGCTTGTGCATCGCGCGCCGGAGGGCTTCGCGGGCAATCTCCTCGTTCGGGTAGCTCATCTCGAACATCACCCGTCCGGGCTTGACGTTCGCGACCCACCACTCGGGCGAACCCTTACCGGAACCCATGCGGGTCTCGGCGGGCTTCTTGGTGAGGGGGCGATCCGGGAAGATGTTGATCCAGATCTTGCCGCCACGCTTGATGTGCCGGGTCATGGCGATACGAGCGGACTCGATCTGCCGGTTGGTGATGTAGGCCGGCTCGAGAGCCTGGATGCCGTAGTCACCGAAGGTCACCTGGGTCCCACCCTTGGCGGCACCCGAGCGGCTCGGGTGGTGCTGCTTGCGGTGCTTGACCCGCCGTGGGATCAACATGCGTCAGCCCTCCTGATTCTCGGTCGGAGCGGGTGCATCGGCGGAGGCGGCGCGGCCGGCGTCGGTGCTCGTCGCGGTGGTGCCCGAGGCACCGGAACGACGGGGACGGCTCGGACGCTCGCGACGGGGGCGGTCGGCCGGGGCGGCGGCCGCAGCGGCCAGCTCACGACGGCCACCGACGATGTCGCCCTTGTAGATCCAGACCTTCACGCCGATGCGGCCGAAGGTGGTCTTCGCCTCGTACAGGCCGTAGTCGATGTCCGCACGCAGCGTGTGCAGCGGGACGCGGCCTTCGCGGTAGAACTCCGAGCGGGACATCTCGGCGCCGCCGAGGCGGCCCGAGCACTGCACCCGGATGCCCTTGACGTTGGGCTGACGCATGGCCGACTGGATGGCCTTGCGCATCGCGCGACGGAACGCGACACGGTTCGAGAGCTGCTCGGCGACGCCCTGCGCCACCAGCTGGGCCTCGGACTCGGCGTTCTTGACCTCGAGGATGTTCAGCTGAACCTGCTTGCCGGTCAGCTTCTCGAGCTCGGCGCGGATGCGATCGGCCTCGGCGCCGCGGCGGCCGATGACGATGCCCGGACGCGCGGTGTGGATGTCCACACGCACACGGTCACGGGTGCGCTCGATCTCGACCTTGGCGATGCCGGCGCGTTCGAGGCCGGTGGCCAGGAACTTGCGGATCGCGACGTCTTCCTTCACGTACTCCGCGTACTGCTTGTCGGCGTACCAGCGCGACTTCCAGTCGGTGGTGATGCCCAGACGGAAGCCGTGCGGGTTGATCTTCTGGCCCACTACTGAGCTCCCTTCCGGCGGTTACGGTTTCCAGCAGACGCAGGCGCCTTGCTCTCGACGATCACGGTGATGTGGCTCGTCCGCTTGCGGATGCGGAATGCACGGCCCTGGGCACGCGGCTGGAACCGCTTGAGGGTCGCGCCCTCGTCGACGTACGCCGTGGCGACGACGAGCGTGCTCGGGTCGAGGTCCAGGTTGTTCTGCGCGTTCGCGGCGGCGCTCGCGATCACCTTGGCGACCGGCTCGGCCGCGGACTGCGGCGCGAACTTCAGGATCGACAGAGCCTCGTCCACGGTCTTGCCCCGGACGATGTCGACGACGCGACGCGCCTTCATCGGGGTCACACGCACGTGGCGCGCAACAGCCCGAGCGCTCTTGTTTGTGGTTTCAGTGCTCATCGACGCTTGCTCTTCC